>NZ_KV795622.1:0-211 GCF_001809055.1 Streptococcus sp. HMSC034B05
TCAAGAGGATATTGTCAAGGATGTGCATTACACTATCCAAACGCAACGAGTGACTTACACGGTCGTTGATGATACGACAGGTACGACTCTAGAAAACCAAGTGGAATTAACAACTGGTGAGTCGGATGCAGCTCTTCCAGCAGCAGCGCAAAGGAAATACGATA
This sequence comes from Streptococcus sp. HMSC034B05, assembly GCF_001809055.1. NCBI lineage: Bacteria > Bacillati > Bacillota > Bacilli > Lactobacillales > Streptococcaceae > Streptococcus > Streptococcus sp. HMSC034B05. The sequence goes on from NZ_KV795622.1 coordinate 165, forward strand.
CGGTTGTATCAGGTTATCTGGCCCAAGGCTATGAATTGGTTTCAAAA
>NZ_KV795623.1:0-50019 GCF_001809055.1 Streptococcus sp. HMSC034B05
GGCGGTTAGAGGTTCGACTCCTCTAGGGTGCATAAAAAGGTTTGACTTTTTTAATATTTTTGGTATAATGAATATATATATTCAATAGTTAGAGCACCCTTAGCTCAACTGGATAGAGTACCTGACTACGAATCAGGCGGTTAGAGGTTCGACTCCTCTAGGGTGCATAGGGAAGAAGTCTGAGGGCTTCGGTTTTTCTACCTATACGGGAAGTAGCTCAGCTTGGTAGAGTACTTGGTTTGGGACCAAGGTGTCGCAGGTTCGAATCCTGTCTTCCCGATATTTTATTCGATATTAGCTTAAATAAATGTTAGTTTTTAACATCTGGAGAGAATAAGTTTATTCTCTCCTTTTTTCGACTTAATATAAATTGTAGTATTGAAAGCGGGAGAAGTATTTTGCTTTTCTCTTTTATATTTAAATGCTACTGGCTTATTTATTATCAACTTCTTGAATCATATGTTACATTCTGGAGAGGTGTGAAATTTTATAAATATTAGGTTAGAAATTATTATGTTTTGCTGGTAATGTTATTTTCTAATATTTGAGATTTGTATTAACTCAAAATAGTTATTTTATATTTAGTCATTTGCTAAGATGGGCGAATAATTATAGATAGTATTTATTAATGTGATAAAAAAATAGATAATGGATAAGAAATTTAATTTGTGTTATGATAGAAGTGTGATGAAGGAGAGAAGATGTATAATAATTTACTTGTACTACAATCAGATTTCGGTTTGGTAGATGGGGCTGTATCGGCGATGGTCGGTGTGGCGTTAGAAGAATCTCCAACTTTAAAAATACATCATTTGACCCATGATATTACGCCTTACAATATTTTTGAGGGAAGTTATCGTTTGTTTCAAACGGTGAATTATTGGCCGGAGGGAACAACTTTTGTATCAGTTGTGGATCCGGGTGTTGGCTCTAAGCGCAAAAGCGTGGTTGCCAAAACTGTACAAAATCAGTATATTGTCACGCCAAATAATGGGACACTTTCTTTTATCAAGAAACATGTGGGAATTGTTGCGATTCGTGAGATTTCGGAGGTGGAAAACCGACGAAAAAATACGGAGCATTCTTATACGTTTCATGGTCGGGATGTTTATGCTTATACAGGGGCAAAACTAGCTAGTGGACATATTACTTTTGAGGAGGTAGGACCTGAACTAGATACTGAGGATATCATGGAAATTCCTGTTGTGGAAACGACAATTGGGAATGATTTTGTTAGTGGGGCTATTGATATTTTAGATGTTCGTTTTGGGTCACTGTGGACTTCTATTAGGCGTGAGGAATTTTATACTCTAAGTCCTGAATTTGGTGATCGGTTTGAGGTCACGATTTACAATAATGATATGCTGGTCTATCAAAATCAGGTGACTTATGGGAAATCTTTTGCGGATGTCCGGATTGGTCAGCCAATTTTGTATATCAATTCTCTTTATCGTGTTGGTCTGGCTATCAATCAAGGTTCTTTTGCAAAGGCCTATAATGTAGGAGTCGGAGCGCAATGGAGTATTGAAATCAAACGGATTGAAAAATAATAAAGGAGGTTGTTATGAAAAATAATTCAATAAGAAGTGTTGTCGCAACGGGGATTGGAGCAGCTCTCTTTGTTGTTATTGGAATGATTAGTATTCCAACACCTGTTCCAAATACTAGTATTCAATTGCAGTATGCTTTGCAAGCCTTGTTTAGTGTAATTTTCGGACCTGTCGTTGGATTTTTGACGGGCTTTGTCGGTCATGCACTAAAGGATTCATTGCAATATGGGAATCCTTGGTGGTCATGGGTCATTGCCAGTGGTTTGTTTGGTTTGATTGTTGGGCTATTTCGAAAACGGATTCGTGCTACGCAAGGGATTTTTGAGGTAAAAGATATTATATCCTTTAATGTGATTCAAGTATTAGCTAATGCAATAGTATGGGTTGTTATTGCCCCATTAGGGGATATTTTGATTTACAATGAGCCTGTCAATAAGGTTTTGGTACAAGGTGTTGTTGCAACGATTTCTAATGGCTTAACTGTTGCTATTGCGGGAACAGTGCTGTTGCTGGCTTATGCTCGTACACAAACCAAATCGGGAAGTTTGAAAAAGGATTAGTTATATTTGAGGGCTCAGAAAGAATAATCTGAGCTTTTTTATTTTAAATTTTTTCTAAGGCCATAAAAAATGTACAAAATGTTATTTATATATTGCATTTTATAAAATATATTGTGTAATAGTAATGAGGAAGGAATTGAAATTTATGAAAAATGATAAAAAAACAGTAGGAGCAGCTTACATGATATGGCTGTTGCTAGGAGTAACTTTTTTATTAGTAGGATTGAGTCAGAAAAATTGGACGTTCATAGTTCTGGGTTTTAGTAATATAATTTTGGGTTTCACCTTGTACGCGACAAAGAAAAAAAGTGATTTTAGTCAAGAGGATAAAGAGAATGACGAAAAATCTTAAATTGAAAATGGCGCGGGTAGAGCATGACATGACACAGGGAGATTTGGCCGATGCGATTGGTGTGACACGGCAAACGATTGGTTTGATCGAAGCGGGTAAGTATAATCCTAGTCTCAGTTTGTGCATTGCAATTTGCAAACGATTGGACAAAACATTAGATCAATTATTTTGGGAGGAGGAATCATGAAATTCATTAAACGTCAGATTTTGGATGAGCGAGAAGAGTAATTAATCAATAAGGCTGGGACGGAAGCATTTAGTTTGCTGATGATTAGTAATTTTATCTTTTATATTGGAAGTGTCTTTGTCCATTCAGGGGAAATCTATGCGCAGTTATTCTTATTTTCGAGTATGATTGCATTTCTTTACTTTTTGGAGTGTTGTCGATGGCTAGGTGCTAATTATTTTAATAGTTTTACCTTTACTATTTGGGGTGTGATTGCCATGACAGCTTTTGTGACTGTCATGATCCTAGTTCAAAATTTTCAAATCAATCAGGCTATTTATCAGAACAATCCGTTGCATGCCAAGTTTTTATTGGCTATCCCAATTACATTTTTGCTGTATCTCCCTATCATGTTGGTGATTAATCTGCTACTAGAGATTATCGGTAAATGGCAGAAGGCGCGATTTGAGAAATATTTATCAGAGCTAGAAGATTAGAAGATGAAGCCTGAGAGGAGGTTTGTCATGAACAAAATAAAGGATTATTTTAGTGGCGAAAAAGACGAGCGTATTCGGCAAGGGACATACAAGGCTGAAGCCTATGCGTTTTGAGTTTTACTTGTCATTTTAGGCATTGGAATTGCTATCAAGTTTTTCTGTTTCACTTTTCAATAAAATCTTATGTGGATGAATTGCTAGCTATTCTGATTAGCGGCGGAATTTACTTCTTTGTGATGAGGAAAGAAAAAATTGTTGAAAAGAAGAAGCTAGGAATACTCATGACTTTATTCCAAGCATTCTGTTTGACAGTTTTGAGTGGTTATTATCACTATCATTTTGGTGTATTGCATGATAAAACTCGTCCGACAAATGATTTCATTCTGTTTCTATTTGGCAGTTTTATCACATATTTGGTTGCGCCAGGAATATTTAATTGGTTTGTAAATACATACAATCAATCTCGTCAACACAAGATTGATAAGGAAATGGACGATTCTGAATGAGAGAAGATCAGGCTGTCTTTATATGTTAAGGAGGTTGGGCTACCTAGCCTTTTTTTGACAAAAGTGAACTACTTTTTGGGTAATCCGTCCGCCCCTCGGCCAGAGCAAACTAGTTTCGGTTCATGTTGTCCTAGGCTCGGATGGAGAAAACTGCTTTTGGTTCATATCATCCGAGGCTCGGCCAGAAGAAAGAAGTTCTTGTTCGTCCTGTCGCTCTAGTCGGCAGTCTTAACGAGTTTTGATTTGCTTTGTCGACTAGGTCGCTAATCTTAACAAGTTTTGGTTTGTTTTGTCGACTGAGACGCCAATCTCAACGAGTTTCAGTTTACTTCGTCGACAAGGTCGACCATTTTAATCATTGTCACATTTTCTCATTAACCAAGTAGGGTCGGCAAGAAGCTGAACTCTTTTTGTTTGGTTAGATTCTTTTACACTTAGGGAGAGTTTTAAGGAACTTCAAAATTGATTTTCATCTTATTTTCTTTTGTGCTACAATAGAATGAGTATATATGGGAGGAGCAGTGGATGATTTTAGAGGAATTTGATAATAATCGCAGAGCGATTATCAATCCAGAAGATTTGATTGAGACACTGCCCGATTTCCCAGAGTTGGTGGTATCTTGTTTTGCTCGTGCTACTTTTGAGCGGATGCTAATGAGTTTCCGACATGAACAGGTGGCCACCACTTCCATGGCAAATATTGAGATTCCAATTTACAGGATTATTGTAAAAGGTACACCGATTGCTCTATTTAATGCACCGGTTGGTGCATCAGCTTGTGTCGCTATTCTGGAAGATTTGATTGCCTTCGGGATGAAAAAATTGGTCTTATTTGGAACATGTGGTGTTTTAGATGAAACTATTAAGGAAACGTCCATCATTGTACCTCAGATGGCTATTCGTGATGAAGGAACCAGCTATCATTATCTGCCAGCTTCTGATGAGATAGAGGTGAATGTGGGCTTGCAAGATTTTCTGATTTCCTTTTTAGATGAGAATGGGATTTCTCACTCCGTTGGTAAAGTTTGGACAACGGATGGCATTTATCGAGAGACCGCAGAAAAATTGTATAAGCGTAAAGAAGCAGGAGCCATTTGTGTAGATATGGAATGTTCAGCAGTTGCAGCCTTAGCCGCTTTTCGTAATATTCCCATCTGCCACTTCTTTTATGCGGCGGATCATTTGTCCGAGGAAAATTGGGATATGCGTAATCTGTCGAATCATGCAGATTTAGATGAAAAAGACAAAGTAGCTAACTTGGCAATACAAATTGCTCTTGCTTTATAAAGAAGAATGTGATGGAAAAACCAATTATTCAATTTGAAAATTTTAGTTTTCAGTATCAAGTACAGACAGAACCAACATTAAAAAATGTTGATTTGACAATTTATGAGGGAGAAAAAGTCCTGATTGTGGGGCCTTCTGGTTGTGGTAAATCGACGCTTGGCCAGTGCTTGAATGGAATTATCCCCAATATTTATCATGGAGAAATGACAGGAAGTTTATTGATTCAAGGAAAGTCTGTCTTTGATAGGAGCGTCTATGAACTGTCAAATCTCGTGAGTACAGTTTTGCAGGATACAGACGGTCAGTTTATCGGGTTGAGCGTTGCAGAAGATTTAGCATTTGCTTTGGAAAACGACATGGTGGATTTGCCAACGATGAGAGATAGGGTACATTTATGGGCTGAGAAATTGGAGCTACTGTCGCTCTTACATCAGCGTCCTCAAGATTTGTCTGGTGGGCAGAAACAGCGGGTCAGTTTAGCCGGGGTGTTGATTGATGAAAGTCCGATTTTATTGTTCGATGAGCCTTTGGCAAACCTAGATCCTAAATCAGGGCAGGATACAATTGAGCTGATTGACCAAATTCATGCGGAAGCAAGAACGACGACGATCATCATTGAACATCGTTTGGAAGATGTGCTTTATCGAGCGATTGATCGAATTGTGCTCATCAATGATGGCCGAATTTTGTTTAATGGTAGTCCAGATGATTTGTTGCATACGGATTTACTAGCTGCCAATGGTATTCGTGAACCTCTTTATCTTACAACGCTGCGCCAGCTTGGCTTTCATGTGAAAGATGCTACACAGTTGGCAACTTTAGATCAGATAGACGTATCTTCTATTCAATTTTTGGGAGAGTTGGTTCCTATTCAAAAACCACAGGTGCAAGATTACTTGCTAGAATTGAAAAACGTTCAATTTGCTTATGGGGAGAAAAAAGTTTTAAAAGATATTCATCTAGCAATCTCTAGAGGGGAAAAGATTGCGATCGTTGGAAAAAATGGTGCAGGCAAATCCACGTTAGCAAAAGCGCTTTGTCAATTCATTGAAACGGAAGGAAGCTATACTTGGCAAGGAAAAGACATCAAAGGAGATTCAATTAAGGAGCGAGCAGAGCGGATTGGTTATGTGTTACAAAATCCAAATCAGATGATTTCAACAACCATGATTTTTGATGAAGTTGCCTTGGGATTGAAGCTGCGTGGCGTTGCAGAAGAAGAAATAAAAAAGCGAGTCTTAACTGTACTAAAAACTTGTGGTCTATATGAATTTCGACATTGGCCTATTTCTGCTTTGTCCTTTGGCCAAAAAAAGCGTGTGACCATTGCTTCCATTTTAGTGTTAAATCCAGAGATTATTCTTTTAGATGAGCCAACAGCTGGGCAAGACCAACATAATTATACAGAAATTATGAATTTTTTGGACGAGTTGAATCAAAAAGGCCACACTATTGTGATGATTACACACGATATGCAATTAATGCTGGATTATTCTGAACGTGCGATTGTCATGCTGGATGGACATATCTTAGCAGATAAAGCCCCTGCAGAAGTTCTGACAGATAAGAAGTTGATTCAGGCGGCAAATCTGAAAGAAACATCAATTTTTTCTTTGGCTGAAAAACTAGAAGTAGATCCGCTAGCTTTGACTGAATTTTACATGCGAGAAAGGGAAAAAAGTCATGCTTAATCAACAAAAACTAATCGGTTACCATGCGGGTACGACCTTTCTTCATCGCTTATCGGGTGCTAGTAAATTGTTGTTTTTCATTTTAGTATCAACTGCAGCAATGATTAGCTATGATACACGTTTATTATTGGTCATTGCAGTTGGATCGCTCTTTTTATTCAAAGTGTCTCATATTCATTTTAAGGATGTATCATTTATTTTGATCTTTGCTGGTCTTTTTGCTGCTTTGAATCTCATCATGGTCTACCTGTTTGCACCTCAGTATGGAGTAGAGATTTATGGAGAACAGACAGTTTGGCTAAGTGGACTAGGTAGTTACACTGTAACTGCTCAGGAGATATTTTATCTATTTAATTTATTTTTGAAATATCTCTGCACTATTCCTTTGGCGGTTATTTTTCTGATGACAACTCACCCAAGTCAGTTTGCCTCTAGCATGAATCAAATCGGAATACCCTATAAAATAGCTTATTCTGTCAGCTTAACGCTGCGATATATTCCGGATTTGCAAGAGGAGTTTTACTTGATTAGAATGTCCCAAGAAGCACGTGGATTAGAATTGTCAAAAAAAGCAAAGTTCAGTCAGCGAATCAAAGGCAATTTGCAAATTATTGTTCCCTTGATTTTTAGTTCGCTGGAACGGATTGATACGATTGCGACAGCTATGGAATTGCGGCGTTTTGGCAAAAATAAGAAGCGGACATGGTACACTTATCAGGCTTTTCAGAGGTTGGATATTGAAGTAATTGTACTGGCTGGTTTATTTTTATTATTCAGTCTATTACTCTTTGTCGTGAATCACGGTCGATTTTACAATCCTTGGCTATAAATGAGAATTGAAATGTACATAGGAGGAAGAAAATGATTGCATTGGTAACAGGAGCTTCGGCTGGTTTTGGACAAGCTATTTGTCGCCGTTTGGTGGCAGAAGGCCATCAAGTGATTGGTGCAGCAAGAAGATCAGAAAAATTAGCGCAACTTCAGCAGGAATTGGGCTTTGCAAACTTTTATCCACTTCAAATGGATGTATCGGATGTGAAAAGTGTGGATGAGGCTTTAGAAAATTTGCCAGAGGCTTGGCAAAAGATTGATATTTTGGTCAACAATGCAGGTTTAGCGTTAGGTTTAGATAAGGCTTATGAAGCAGATATGCAAGATTGGCTGACAATGATTCAGACTAATGTTGTTGGTTTGGTTTATCTAACACGCCAGATTATACCACAAATGGTAGAGCGGGATAGTGGGCTTATTATCAACCTTGGTTCAACTGCTGGGACAGTCCCTTATCCAGGAGCTAATGTGTAAGGAGCTAGTAAAGCATTCGTAAAGCAGTTTTCTCTGAATTTACGTGCTGATTTGGCTGGACATCATATTCGTGTGACCAATATTGAACCCGGTCTTTGTGAAGGCACAGAATTTTCAACTGTTCGGTTTAAGGGAGATAAGCAACGATCTGAAAAATTGTATGAAGGAGCTCATGCTATTCAGCCAGTAGATATTGCCAATACTGTTGCTTGGATTATTGGGCAGCCTCCTCATGTCAATATTAACCGAATTGAGCTCATGCCTGTTTCACAAACATTTGGTCCACAACCCGTTTTTCGAGAAGAATAGATAGATGGGGAATAAATGATGGAAATAAATCTTTTATTCTCAATTGATGATCACTATATAGAGCCGTTTAAAACGACCTTATATTCAGTGTATCAGAATACACCGTCAGCTTTGCTGCATGTGTTTGTCTTGCAGAAACAATTGTTAAAAAAGCATGCAGAGATTGAGAGCTTTTGTGAGGCATTAGGAATCGTTTATGATCCAGTTGTGATTGGTGAAAGAGCTTTTGAAGATGCTCCAATCGCTGATCGGTATCCAGAGACAATTTACTATCGTTTATTGGCTCATGAATATCTCCCTAAGGATTTAGACAAAATTCTATATTTGGACGCCGATATTTTATGTTTGAATGATATTTGTCCACTTTATGAAATGGAGTTAGGCGCTTCTTTATATGCTGCAGCTAGTCATGGTTCAGATACTAACATGACAGATTTAGTCAATAAGCTACGCTTACAAAATTTTGAGGCAGAAAGTTACTATAATTCAGGAGTTTTACTCATGAATTTGATAGCAATTCGACAAAAAGTGAAGCGTGACGCTATTTTAGATGATATTGCTCAAAATCGTTTTAAACTTTTTTTACCAGACCAAGATGTACTAAATGCTTTGTACGGGCATTTGACACTCCAGATTCCAGATGAATTATATAATTACGATGTACGCTATAATGTTCTTTATTACGCTAGAAGTAAGGGAGAGTGGGATTTAGACTGGGTCATAAAACATACTGTCTTTCTTCACTTTTGTGGCCGAGATAAGCCTTGGCGGAAAGACTACCACGGCCGCTATGCTGCCCTTTATAAGCATGTCCAGCATTGCTGTAGAAAAGTGGGCTAAATTGGAGATAATAAAGAAACCAAGCAGTTTTAAAGTGCTTGGTGTTTCGTTTTATAAGGGGCGTTTATTAGGAATTCCTGCTTTGCGAGGGTATTTATTGGGAGTTTCTTTTTTCTTATCAACAATAGTGATATAGCGTGGGTCGCCATTTGGAAGTTGATAGCTACTATTTTCTTTGACTTTGCTGAATAGAAGAGAAAGAGCGTTATTAGCCTCCGTTAATTCCTCAGGGGCATTAGTAGCTTTGAGTGCTAAAAGATGTCCACCAACTTTAAGAAAAGGAATGGTTAGTTCGGCTAAGATTTGCATACGGGCAACGGCGCGCGCAGTTACAATATCAAATTGGGCGCGGAAGTCTTTATCTTGAGCAAAATCTTCTGCCCGACCATGATAGAAATGAACTTTTTCCAAATCTAATTCGTCAGCCAGATGATTTAAAAATAGAATGCGCTTGTTTAGAGAATCAATAACCGTCACATCTAACGCTGGATAGAGGATTTTCATAGGGAGGCTAGGAAAACCTGCCCCGGCTCCAATATCCAATAGTTTGATATTTTGGTTTTTAATCCGTCCCTGCAAAATTGGTGCAATGGAATCATAGAAATGCTTGAGATACACTTCTTTTTTTTCAGTGATAGCTGTCAGATTGATTTTTTTATTCCATTCAACGAGCAGTTCAAAATAGCGTTCAAACTGCATCTGTTGTCGGTCCGTGAGTTCAATCTGTTGCTGTTTTAAAAGTTGATAAAATTCTTCGGGTGTCATCATTTATCCTTACTTGTATCTTCTTGCCTCTATTATACCAAATAATCAGAAGAGAATCTTTAAAATTTCTTTTTTGAAGAAGTTAAAATGTTTATTATTTTCATTTTTCTGGTATAATATCTATAATAAATTAAAAGGAGAATGACTATGTGGATAATTATTTTAGCTATTGTAGTGGTACTAGTGCTGTTTGTAATTGCTAGTTACAATGGTCTTGTCAAAAGCCGCATGCAAACCAAAGAAGCATGGAGTCAGATTGATGTTCAATTGAAACGTCGAAATGACTTGTTGCCAAATTTGATTGAAACGGTCAAAGGGTATGCCAAATATGAAGCATCAACGTTTGAAAAAGTAACAGAACTGCGTCGGCAGGTGGCTGCTGCAACAACTCCAGCAGAAGCTATGAAAGCAAGTGATGCCTTGACGCGTCAGATCTCAGGAATTTTTGCTGTTGCAGAAAATTACCCAGAATTGCAAGCAAGTACAAATTTTGTAAAATTGCAAGAAGAATTAACTAATACTGAAAATAAAATCTCGTATTCTCGTCAGCTTTATAATAGTGTAACAAGCAATTATAATGTGAAACTAGAAACATTTCCAAGTAATATTGTCGCTGGAATGTTCAGCTTTAAGCCGGCAGATTTCTTGGCTGTTCCAGAGGAAGAAAAATCCGTACCAAAAGTTGATTTTAGCGGTTTAGGAGACTAATATGCTCTTTGATCAAATTGCTAGTAATAAAAGACGAACGTGGGTTCTCTTGATTGCATTTTTTGCTCTCTTAGCGATTATTGGTGCTGCAGTTGGCTATTTGTGGTTCGATTCGATTCTTGGCGGAGTGCTGATTGCCTTTATCATTGGAGGGATTTATGCTTTTAGCATGATTTTTCAGTCTACTGAGGTTGTCATGTCCATGAATGGTGCTCGACAAGTCACGGAAGCTGAGGCTCCTGATTTTTATCATGTGGTAGAAGATATGGCGATGGTAGCCCAAGTTCCTATGCCACGAGTGTATATTGTTGAAGACTCATCACCCAATGCTTTTGCAACAGGCTCAAAACCTGAAAATGCGGCAGTAGCAGCGACAACAGGTCTGTTGAATATGATGAATCGTGAAGAATTGGAAGCTGTTATTGGACACGAAGTGAGTCACATTCGTAATTATGATATTCGAATTTCAACGATTGCAGTAGCGCTTGCTAGTGCGGTAACGATGTTATCGAGCTTGGCAGGGCGTATGATGTGGTTTGGTGGAAGTGGTCGCAGACGTGATAGCCGAGATAATGATAATGGTTTGGGCGTTCTAATGTTGATTTTGTCGCTCATTGCGATTATATTAGCTCCTTTAGCAGCAACGTTGGTTCAATTAGCCATTTCTCGTCAGCGTGAATTTTTAGCAGATGCTTCAAGTGTAGAATTAACTCGCAATCCACAAGGGATGATTAATGCTCTCTTGAAATTAGAAAATAGCGATCCTATGCACCATAAAGTTGATGATGCTAGTGCAGCTCTCTATATTAACGATCCGCAAAAAGAAGGTGGCTTGCAAAAATTATTTTACACCCACCCACCGATTTCTGAACGGGTTGATCGTTTAAGAAAAATGTAAAAAGATTGAGATAGATTCCTATGATTGTATTGCAATCATGACTGTCTATCCCGATCTTTTTTGCTGTTTTACAATATAAGTGAAAGCAATCTAGCTTTATTCCTATCTCTTTTTTAATGAGAGTAGGAGAGATATGATACCACATCCTGTAAACACCATCCAAGTGATTTTCATATTCCAAATAGCTAGACTGGTAAAAATCATCGTTCCTAGTGGAATAGAGAACGAAAAGAGCAAACTAAGAAAACTAGAAGTTTGAGCTAAAACATCTGAAGGCAGTTTGCTGAGAAGCAGGCTGTTAATTTTAGGATTGACCTTCCCAGCAATATACATCATAAAGAAAATAACAAGTAATCCTAGAAAAACAGGTAAATGATAGAAATTGATAATCCCTAAAATAGGAATTGTTAGAGAAGCCCAAAGAGCTAATTTATTGATCGATAATTTGCTAAAATAATCATTGGGGGTAAGACTAGCAGAAATAACTCCTAAAATAAACGTCGTTTCAAAGATTAGTAAAGATTGACTGAAAGAGAGACCAAATAAAGGATGATCCAATAAATACAAATTATAAAGAGCCATAATAGAGCCACCTAGCGCATTAAGGATGAGCACCTGTAATAGTAATTTGAAAAAATTAGTAGAACTATCTTGCTCAAAAATTAATTTAGAACTTTGATACATCTGTTTGAATTGCTGCTTTAGCGGAGTCGTCTTTATTTGTTCACGTTGAACGATTTCATGGGTCAAACGGTGACGGACAAAATAGAGTGTTGTAGAAGATAGTAGGAAAGACAAGGCATTGATAAGAGCGACTAGAGTGAAGTTTTGATTGCTAACAGTTAATAGCCAAACACCAAGAGCTTGTCCAGCAAGATTGCATAGATAGGTGAGGAGTTGTGTGAAAGAAAAAGCTTCCATCATATCTACATCAGCAATATTCTTTTTCAAAATAGGCATTTGTAGTCCACTGCGATAGTCGCTGATAGTATCTGAAAGGATATTGATGAGACAAACGGTTGAAAAGGCAATATAGGTACTAGACTTTGTCAAAATAGCTACCGCAGTAAAGACGAAAGCTTGTACATACCCCATATGAATGAGCCAGCGAGCTTTCTGAATCGTTTTATCCGCTTGCATACCGATAAATATCGTAAAAAATGTTGGAACAAGAACGATAAAATTTGCAATTCCTACAGCAAACTTTGGATGTGGCAGACTAGAAGCAAAAACAACAAAAACAATATTATAAATGGAAGAACCTAGAATATTGAACATGCGTGACAAGCTGATAAAAGCGAATACTTTATTTTTGAAGATGAGTTTCATCCTAATCTCCTTTTTATTTGTTGCAATGATTATAGCAGGAACGAGCCTGATTTCAAGGCATTTTCTGTAAGTGGTAATAAAGTATAAGTAAGTGAATGGTATAGTAAAGTAACTTGCAAGTGAACTTTATGTCTTTTTTCAAAAATGGTATAATAAAACTAGAAATCTAAATACAAACGAGGAAATCATGTTACATATTCAAGAAATTCGTAAAAATCCAGATGGTCTTACTTTTGAGCAAGGTTTTGATTTGACACAAGAATTACAAATGCGCAATCCAGAAATTTTGAATGTCGCAGATATTGTTGCAAGTGGAAAGGTGCAGTATGAAGATGGCCTTTACTTTTTAGATTATGATTTGTCTTATACCATTACACTAGCGTCCAGTCGTAGCATGGAACCGGTAGATCAAAAAGAAAACTACTTGGTGAATGAGGTTTTCTCTGATGCACATAGTGGGAAAATGGACCAAGATTTGATAGCTGATGATTTGGTGTTGCCGATTGAAAATGAAGTAATCAATCTAGCCGAAAGTGTGGCAGATAATATTTTATTGCATATTCCACTTAAAGTGTTGACGTCCGAGGAGAAAGCGAGTGACTGCATGCCTTCAGGAAATGATTGGCAGGTCATAACTGAAGAAGAGTATCAAAAAAGTAAACAAGCGCAAAAAGAGAAGAATAGTCCGTTCGCCAGTTTGCAAGGCTTATTTGATGAAGAGTGAACCCCTCTTTAACATTGGTTTTTAGCAACAAATCCTTTCTTTTCCTGCTTAAAAATGATAAAATAAAACAAACAAAAAAGAGGAGTGCAAAATGACAAAAGCGAATTTTGGTGTTGTTGGTATGGCTGTTATGGGGCGTAACCTCGCCCTTAATATAGAATCTCGTGGCTATACAGTGGCAATTTACAACCGATCAGCGAATAAAACAGAGGATGTGATTGCATCTCATCCTGAAAAAAACTTTGTTCCAAGTTACGATGTGGAAAGTTTTGTGAATTCTATTGAAAAACCACGTCGGATCATGCTCATGGTTAAAGCTGGGCCAGGGACAGACGCAACGATTCAGGCATTGTTACCGTTTCTTGATAAGGGAGATATCTTGATTGACGGTGGAAATACGTTCTATAAAGATACTATTCGTCGTTCAGAAGAATTGGCAAATTCTGGAATCAATTTTATCGGGACAGGTGTATCTGGTGGTGAAAAAGGTGCGCTTGAAGGTCCATCTATCATGCCTGGTGGACAAAAAGAAGCCTATGAATTAGTAGCAGATGTATTGGAAGAAATTTCAGCGAAAGCGCCAGAGGATGGGGCACCATGTGTAACTTATATCGGACCAAATGGTGCAGGTCATTATGTAAAAATGGTCCACAATGGGATTGAGTATGGCGATATGCAATTGATTGCAGAAAGTTATGATTTAATGCAGCACTTGCTTGGATTTTCAGCAGCAGAAATGGCTGAAATCTTTACTGAATGGAATAAGGGTGAGTTGGATAGCTATCTGATTGAAATCACTGCTGATATTTTGACACGTAAAGATGATGAAGGACAAAATGGACCAATCGTTGATTACATTTTGGATGCAGCTGGAAATAAAGGAACGGGTAAATGGACGAGCCAATCAGCTCTTGATTTTGGTGTTCCACTTCCACTTATTACGGAGTCTGTTTTTGCACGTTATATTTCTGCTTATAAAGAAGAACGTGTTCAAGCTAGCAAAGTTCTTCCAAAACCTACTGCTATTAAATTTGATGGGGATAAGGCTGAATTAATTGAAAAAATTCGCCAAGCTCTATACTTCTCGAAAATCATGTCTTATGCACAAGGTTTCTCACAATTGCGTGTCGCATCTAAAGAGCAGGCTTGGAATCTTCCATTTGGTGAAATTGCTTCTATTTGGCGTGCTGGATGTATCATCCGTGCTCGTTTCTTACAAAAAATTACAGATGCATATGGTCGTAATGCAGATCTTGCAAACTTACTTCTTGACGAATACTTTATGGATGTTACTGCAAAATATCAACAAGCTGTTCGCGATGTAGTTGCTTTAGCTGTTCAGGCGGGTGTGCCAGTACCAACTTTCTCTAGTGCGATTGCTTATTTTGATAGCTATCGTGCAGAAAACTTGCCAGCCAATTTGATTCAAGCGCAGCGCGATTACTTTGGCGCACATACGTATGAACGCAAGGATAAAGAAGGCATTTACCACTATTCTTGGTATGATGAAAAATAGGATAAGCTATGGGGAAGCGGATTTTATTAGTTGAGAATGAAAAAAAATTAGCACAATTTATTAGCTTAGAGTTGCAAAATGAAGGTTATCGAGTGGATCTTCTTGAAACGGGAAAAGATGCTTTAGCATCTGCGAGAGCTAATCAATACGATTTATTCCTGTTGAATTTTATGCTTGAAGATATGACAGGAACGGAGTTTGCTGAGCAATTAAGTTTGATAAAGCCTGCTTCAGTCATTATTGTATTGGATAATCGTGATATTATTTTAAAATATACTGAGGAAATCCAACGTTTTGCTGTTAGTTATATGATAGAGCCTTTCATTGTGATGGACTTGGTCGAAAAAATTTCTACTATTTTTCGTGGGCGTGATTTTATTGATCATCATTGTAGTCAGATGAAAGTTTCAACATCTTATCGGAATCTTCGCATTGACGTGCAAAATCATACTGTATATCGAGGGAATGAAATAATTTCCTTGACTAGAAGAGAGTATGATTTGTTAGCAACGCTGATGGGCAGTCATCAGGCTTTAAGCCGTGAACAGCTGTTAGAGCGCGTTTGGAAATACGAAGGAGCAGTCGAAACAAATGTTGTTGATGTCTATATTCGTTATCTTCGTAGTAAACTTGATATAGCAGGGCAGAAAAGTTACATAAAAACCGTGCGTGGTGTTGGCTATGCTATGCAAGAATAAACGTGAAGTGCAGGAAATATCGTTTTTCTGCACTTTTCTAATGGGGATGTTTTTTAATCTGTTATACTTTGCAAGTAAAAAATAGGGAAAGTTTTTAAAATATTATATAAAAACGCTTTACAAAATAGAAATATATGATATAATTAAAGAGTCAAATAAATGCAAACGTTTGCGGAAAGCGCTTGCGGAAAATTTTATAAGGAGATATGAATGATGAAAGAGACATTCAAAAACATATTCAGTTTCGAATTTTGGCAAAAATTCGGAAAAGCTCTGATGGTCGTTATCGCAGTAATGCCCGCGGCTGGTTTGATGATCAGTATTGGTAAGTCAATTCCAATGATCAATCCAAACGTAGCTGCTCTTGTTACAACAGGCGGTATTCTTGAGCAAATTGGTTGGGGAGTTATCGGAAACCTTCACATTTTGTTTGCATTAGCTATTGGAGGTAGCTGGGCAAAGGAACGTGCTGGTGGTGCATTTGCGGCCGGACTTTCATTTATTTTAATTAACCGTATTACAGGGGTCTTTTTTGGAGTAACTTCAGACCTTCTTACAAAACAAGGAGCTACTGTAAAAACTGTCTTTGGTGGAACCATTAAGGTGGCTGATTATTTTGTAAGTGTACTTGAAGCTCCTGCTCTTAATATGGGGGTGTTTGTTGGTATCATTGCCGGTTTTGTTGGAGCAACTGCTTACAACAAATATTATAATTACCGTAAATTACCAGATGCGCTTTCATTCTTTAATGGTAAACGGTTTGTGCCATTCGTTGTTATTTTACGTTCTACAATTGTGGCTTTGATTCTTGCAGTATTTTGGCCAGTTGTTCAAACTGGAATCAACAATTTTGGTATTTGGATTGCTAACTCTCAAAAGACAGCTCCAATTCTCGCACCATTCTTGTTTGGTACTTTAGAACGTCTTCTTTTACCATTTGGACTTCACCATATGTTGACAATTCCAATCAACTATACTCAATTAGGTGGGACATATGAAGTGTTGACAGGGGCTGCTAAAGGAACGACTGTATTTGGTCAAGATCCATTATGGTTGGCTTGGGTAACAGACCTTGTTAATTTAAAAGGTTCACACGCTGACCAATATCAACATCTTCTAAATAGTATTACTCCAGCTCGTTTTAAAGTTGGGCAAATGATTGGTTCATTTGGTATTTTGATGGGGGTTGCCTTTGCAATTTATCGAAATGTAGATGATGATAAGAAACATAAATACAAAGGGATGATGATTGCAACAGGACTTGCAACTTTCTTAACAGGTGTTACAGAACCAATTGAATACATGTTTATGTTTGTTGCAACACCTCTTTATTTGGTGTATGCTGTTGTGCAAGGGTTAGCCTTTGCTATGGCAGATATTGTTCACTTGCGTATGCACTCATTTGGTTCAATCGAATTTCTGACTCGTACTCCACTAGCCATCAATGCTGGTTTGGGTATGGATATTATTAATTTTGTTTGGGTAACAGTGCTCTTTGCAGTTGGAATGTATTTTATTGCCAACTTCATGATTAAGAAATTTAACTACGCAACTCCAGGACGTAACGGAAACTATGAAACAGCTGATGGAGAAGATAGTCCTTCGTCTGCCCCAGCTGGTGGCAAAGTAGCAGAAGCATCTCAAGCTGTGAATATTATCAATCTTCTTGGTGGACGTGCAAACATTGTTGATGTTGACGCATGTATGACACGTCTTCGTGTAACTGTTAAAGATGCAGAAAAAGTTGGTACAGAAGAGCAATGGAAAGCCGAAGGAGCTATGGGCTTGGTGATGAAAGGTCAAGGTGTTCAAGCAATTTACGGACCAAAAGCGGATGTTTTGAAATCTGACATTCAAGACTTACTTGACTCAGGCGAAGTGATTCCTGAAACTCTTCCGAGTCAAATGACAGCTTCACAAGCTGCCGAAGCGAACTACAAAGGTGTGACAGAAGAAGTTGAGACAGTCGCAGACGGTGAAGTGATTGCGATTACAGATGTCAAAGATCCAGTTTTCTCTCAAAAAATGATGGGTGACGGATTTGCTGTTGAACCTGAAAATGGCAAGATTTACTCACCAGTAGCAGGTACGGTTAGCAGCATTTTCCCTACAAAGCACGCTCTCGGTCTCTTGACTGATAATGGTCTTGAAGTGCTTGTTCATATCGGACTTGATACAGTCAGTCTTGAAGGTAAACCATTTGAAGTGCATGTAGCAGAGGGACAAAAAGTAGCAGCTGGTGATTTGCTTGTAACTGCTGATTTGGAAGCGATTAAAGCAGCAGGCCGTGAGACTTCAACAGTTGTTGTCTTCACAAATGCACAAGCGATTAAATCTGTATCAGTTGAAACATTCGGCAAAGTAGCAGCGAAAACAGTTGTTGCTAAAGTAGAATTGTAGATAGAAAAGAGAAATCATGGCAAAATTCCTGACTTTAAATACTCATAGTTGGATGGAAGATGAGCAAGAAAAAAAGTTAGATCAACTAGCTGAGCGGATTCTTCAAGAAAAATATGATGTCATTTGCCTGCAGGAAGTCAATCAAGAAATGGAGTCTGAACAGGTTGTTCAGGCTCCGTTTTATCATGCGGTAGATGACGCCATTGCGATTCATAAGGATCATTTTGTATATTGTCTCGTGGAGAGATTGGTGGAGAAAGGTCTTATTTATCATTGGTCTTGGGCTTATAATCATATTGGATTTGATCGGTTTCATGAGGGAGTTGCTATTTTATCTTTAAATCCATTGAAAGCAAGTGAGTTGTTGGTTTCTAAGACCAACGATCCAACGGATTATCACACTAGAAAAGTACTTTTGGCGGAAATAGAAGTTGCTGGACGGCTTGTAACAGTGGCTTCCTGTCATCTTTCCTGGTGGAACAAAGGGTTCCAAGAAGAATGGGGACAAGTAGAAAAAGAATTATTGCAGCGCAACATGCCTCTACTATTGATGGGAGATTTTAATAATCCTGTCGGTTATGAGGGCTATCGGTACATTCTGAAAAGTCCACTTGCTTTGCAAGACAGTCATGTTGTTGCTGCCACAGTGCTTGGTACAGCAACAGTTGAAGGTGACATTGCTGGCTGGACTGGAAATAAGGATGCTCTGAAAATTGATTATATCTTTACAAGTAAAGATTTCAACATTGAAAAATCTGTTGTCGTCTTTGATGGCAAATCAACACCAATGATTAGTGACCATTTTGGATTAGAAGTAGAAGTGACATTTTAACAATCAAAAGCGAGAAGTTTTGAAATGAAATTTCTCGTTTTTTGATTGTCATTTTTTCGAAGTGAATGTTTTCTAAATAGATAGCTGAAATTTCACTATACTATGGGAATACCAATTTACTAGCTTTTGTTATTTCTTAAAACATGGTATAATGAAGTATTAAGAATTCAGGAGGGAAGCAGATGCGTTGTCCTAAGTGTGGTGGTAGTAAGTCAAGCGTTATTGACAGTAGACAGGCTGAAGATGGCAATACAATTCGTCGTCGTCGTGAATGTGAAGAGTGTCAATATCGTTTTACAACTTATGAACGTGTAGAAGAACGGACGCTCGTTGTCGTTAAAAAAGATGGCACGCGGGAACAATTTTCAAGAGATAAGATCTTTAATGGAATCATTCGTTCGGCGCAAAAACGTCCTGTTTCTAGTGATGAGATTGAGGCGATTGTTAGCAGAATTGAGCAAAAAGTGCGTAGCAATAATGAAAATGAGATTGCGAGTGAGTTTATCGGCGGTCTGGTAATGAAAGAATTAGCGGAATTAGATGAGATTACCTATGTTCGCTTTGCCAGTGTCTATCGTAGTTTTAAAGATGTGAGCGAGTTGGAAAACCTCTTGAAGCAGATTACAAAAACAGCTAAAAAGAAAAAGGAACAATAAATGAAACCCAATGATCAATTTTCTTTTGTGAAAAATAATCTGATCAGTCAGGACAGTACAAATTTAATTCGTCTGTATTTGCCGATTTTAGGGTTTGATGCGACCTCTATTTATCAATATTTGCTCGCTTTTTGGGATAATGGGAAATCATCTTATACTTTTGGACACATTTTGAATCATCTCAATCTGGGAATGAATGCCTTACAAAAGAGTTTAGAAATTTTGTCTGCTATGCGGTTAGTAGAGCTTTATCATGCGGAGAATTATTTTCAAGTTTATTTGCAGCCGACTTTATCTGCTGTTGACTTTTTAGCTAATCCTGTTTATAGACATCTTTTGGAAAAGAAGATTGGTGAAGCTGCGGTAAAGGCTTTGTTACCTAGTCAACCAAGGGGTGAGAAGCAAGATGTGAAGCTGTCAGAGATTTTTCAAGTAGAAGATACAAAAACAGAATTGCGATCAAAGCAGAATCATTTTGAGTTGGACTATTTTAAACAATTGATGGCACGTGAAAACTTGCGCTTTGATAATGAAAAAGAAGATTTGCTGGTACTCTTTGCCATTGCAGAGAAAAAAAATTGGACCTGGTATGAGACCTATTTGTTAGCTAAAAAAACAGCTGTCGGTCATGTGATTTCAACTAAGCGAATGAAGCAAAAATTACAGCAAAAAGTTTCAAATGAACTGTTTTCAACTCAAGAGCAAACGATTCTTCGAGAGGCTAAGAGTAAAACAGCTCTGCAATTTTTGGCAGAAATCAAGAAAGCTAAGCATGCAACGATTACACACGGAGAGCGTCAGTGCTTGACAGAAATGGCAAATTTGGGCTTGTTAGATGAAGTAATCAATGTGATTTTACTATTGACTTTTAATAAGGTAAATTCAGCCAACCTTAATGAAAAGTATGCTTTAAAAGTAGCAAATGATTTTTCCTATCAAAAAATCTTCTCAGCTGAAGAAGCTGTGGTGTATATTCGCGAACGTTATCAAACACAGCATAGCAAAAAAGCAGCGAAAGATTCTGCTCCAAAGAGCAATGTTCCTGACTGGAGTAATCCTGACTATAAGAATGAAACAAGTGCTGAAAAGCAGGCTGAGCTAGAGGAGCAAAAGAGAAAACTTTTAGCGAAATTAGATCAAGGAGGTGACTAGATGGAACGTGTTGGACAAGCAATGTCACGTAGAAATGGTGCGCAGCAATTTGATTATGATAAATTGGTCGAGCAAATCATGGCTGATCCAGATGTGGCGGCTTTTATCCAGTCAGAAGGGATGACACCAGCTGAAATCAAACGAAGCATTTCTAAGTTTAATCAGTATATTTCTGAGCGAAATCGTTTTTTACTAGGCGATAAGGCTTATATTGCTAAGGGATATAAGCCAATTTTAGTGAAAAATGAGGGATATGCTGACGTTTCTTATGAAGAAACTCCAGAGCTAGTTGAAGCACAGAAGCAAGCAGCTATCAATGCGCGCTTAAACCTGATTAGTCTTCCGGCTAGTCTCAAGGAAGCTAGTTTGGCAAAAGTGGATTTAGACGATGTTGGTCGTTACAAGGCTTTTGAGTTGTTGACGAATTTTGTGGCAGATTATCCAAACTATAAAAAAGCGATTTACCTTTATGGTGATTTTGGCGTGGGTAAAAGTTACATGATGGCTGCCTTAGCACATGATTTGTCGGAAAAACGCAGTGTTTCCACGACGTTGCTTCATTATCCTAGTTTTGTGTTGGATGTAAAGAATGCCATTTCTTCCGGTTTGGTGAAGGAAAAGATTGATGAAGTAAAAGTAGCACAAGTCTTGATTTTGGATGATATTGGTGCGGAGCAATCAAGTCCTTGGATGCGAGATGAGATTTTGCAGGTTATTTTGCAGCATCGGATGCAGGAAAATTTGCCAACTTTCTTTACATCAAATTTTAATTTTGCGGATTTGGAACGCCATTTTGCTACATCCAAAAACGGAGATGAAACTTGGCAGGCTCGTCGGGTCATGGAAAGAATAAAATTCTTAGCAGAGGAAGTGCGTCTGGAAGGAGAAAATCGCCGGTGAATGAAATAGTTCATTGTTAGATGAGAAGTTACTTTATGTAGATCAGTTGACTAGTGAATAAATAAGAAAGAGGAAAATATGGCTTTACCAACCATTGCCATTGTCGGTCGTCCCAACGTTGGCAAATCAACACTTTTTAATCGGATTGCCGGGGAACGGATTTCTATTGTTGAGGATGTTGAAGGGGTCACTCGTGACCGTATTTACGCGACGGCTGAATGGCTGAATCGCAGGTTTAGCATGATTGATACAGGTGGTATTAATGATGTGGATGCTCCTTTTATGGAGCAAATCAAGCACCAAGCAGAGATTGCTATGGATGAGGCAGATGTTATCGTTTTTGTTGTGTCTGGAAAAGAAGGTATTACAGATGCGGATGAATACGTGGCTCGTATGCTCTACAAGACCCATAAGCCGATTATTCTAGTGGTCAATAAAGTAGATAACCCAGAGATGCGTAATGAAATTTTTGATTTTTATGCGCTGGGCTTAGGCGATCCATTCCCAGTTTCTTCAGTCCACGGGATTGGTACAGGAGATGTTCTTGATGCCATCGTTGAAAATCTTCCAAATGAAGAAGTGGCAGAAAATCCTGATATGATTAAGTTTAGTCTGATTGGCCGTCCTAATGTCGGCAAGTCTAGCTTGATCAATGCCATCCTGGGTGAGGATAGGGTTATTGCCAGTCCTGTTGCTGGTACTACGCGTGACGCCATTGATACGGTCTTTACGGACAGTGAAGGTCAGGAATTTACCATGATCGACACGGCTGGTATGCGCAAGTCAGGCAAAGTCTATGAAAATACGGAGAAATACTCTGTCATGCGGGCTATGAGGGCCATTGACCGCTCAGATGTTGTTCTGATGGTGCTCAATGCTGAAGAGGGCATTCGCGAGTATGACAAGCGAATCGCCGGTTTTGCTCATGAAGCTGGTAAAGGAATCATTATCGTTGTTAACAAGTGGGATACGCTGGAAAAAGATAACAAGACCATGCAAAATTGGGAAGCAGATATTCGCGACCAATTTCAGTATCTTTCTTATGCACCGATTGTCTTTGTATCAGCTCTTACCAAGCAACGTTTGCATAAGCTTCCAGAGATGATTAAAAATATCAGTCAAAGTCAAAATACCCGCATACCGTCTGCAGTGCTCAATGATGTCATCATGGATGCTATCGCAATTAATCCGACGCCAACTGACAAGGGCAAACGCCTCAAGATTTTTTATGCGACTCAAGTAGCAACCAAACCGCCAACCTTTGTCATCTTTGTCAATGAAGAAGAGCTTATGCACTTCTCTTACCTACGTTTCTTGGAAAATCAAATCCGCAAGGCCTTTGTCTTTGAAGGAACCCCGATTCACTTAATTGCAAGGAAGCGGAAGTAGGGCGGAGCCAGCTAAACAAGGACTGGCATAAAAATAATGGGAGAAGCACAAGGTGATTAGTTTAATGTACCTATGTGAGAAAGAAATATGAATTGGATGAATGTTTCTAGGGCAATGCTCATTGGAATTGCAAGTTTAGCTTATGCGAATATTTACTACGATGATAGAAAGTATAAACCATTTGGTTTTCGTTAATGGTTATCACTTTTTAGTCTGATATTTGTAGGAGTTGCACATCTTTCCTTGACTGCCATAACGTTGGGAACCATTTGACTTATGATAACAAAATTCTCTTTCCCTTTACTGGGGATTTGGCTCTTTTTAGTGTTCCTAGTAACACGCACTAAGTGCTATAAAAAGCTCAAAGAAAATATTTTTTAAAAGAAAGCAAGAAAGAGCTTGCTTTTTTCTTTATGCCGAAAATATGATATAATGAATAGATAAAATAAAGGTGGTACTTATGGCAAAATTGATTCCTGGGAAGATTCGGACAGAAGGGACGACTCTTTATGAAGCAGGGAAAATTGAAATTCTTAAAGTGAAAGATCGGATGATTTACAGCCGAGTTGAAAATCACAATCTGCGATATAGCTTGGACGACGAAGCCATTTTTTGTGCCTGTGATTTTTTTCAAAAAAAGAAATATTGTGCTCATCTGGCAGGATTAGAATATTTTCTAAAAAATGACCCCGAAGGAAAAGTTGTTTTGGCCAATCTGGAAGAAGAACAGACAACTTCTGAGGCAACACAAACAAAGGTCTCTTTTGGCAGTCTTTTTTTGGATAAAATTCTTCTAACAGAAGAAATACCTGTTCGATATGAATTATCGGCAGTTGGGCAAGAAGATGATTATACAGGACAATTTCTGTGGACTTTGCGTATCAGTCGTTTACCCGATGAACGCTCTTATGTTGTTCGAGATATTCGTGCTTTTTTAAAAATTGTTGAAAAAGGCGATTATTATCAAATCGGAAAACACTATTATGAAAAAATGCAATTAGCTGCTTTTGACGAAGCCAGCCAAGAGGTGATTCAGTTTTTACGAGGGCTTGTTTCTTATCAGCAAGATCAAGATGCTTCTTTTATTTTTCCAAATGCAGCTAGACATCTTTATTTTCCATCTAGTCTGTTTGAGGAAGGCTTGAATCGGCTTATGAATTTGCCGCATTTCCGCTTAGAATACAGTCTTTATGATTATGACGAAGTTTTTTTCCAAGATTTACATGCCGAAGTAGGAATTTATGATTTTACAGTAGAGGAAAATTCAGATTATTTTGAACTCACTATTACGGAGCAAAATTATAAAATTCTATACGGTGGTGACTTTATTTTTTATGGAAATCATTTTTACCAATTAACTGAACAGCAAAAGCGTATGATTCAGGTGATGCGAGAATTGCCTGTGGACACCGATCGTAAAAAACGCCTGCAATTTGATACAAGTGATCAAGCGAAACTGGCTTCAGGATTACTAGAATTTCGCAAAATCGGCTCTATTCATGCACCAGAAAGTTTGGTGATTCATACTTTCACCCCGTTATTTAATTTTGAGTTGTTAGAGTCTAAAAAAATCAGTCTCAAAATTCAGTTTGATTATGGAGATCGTATAGTTACCAGTCGTTTGGAGTTAGAAAAATTACCATTTGCTAGTGATTTTCAGTTAGAGCAGAAAGTTTTTCAACAAGCTCTGTCTGCTGGTTTTGAAGCAAATTTTGTAAGCAAGCGTCCTCCGCTGCAGCCACAAGAGCTTTATTCATTCTTCACATCAACTCTTCCTCGTTTCAAACGATTGGGAAAGGTAATTGTATCAGAAAATTTGGCAGCTTTATACCAAGTTGAAAGACCGACAATTTCGATTCAGACAAATGGTGGTTTGCTAGATATCGGTTTTGACTTTACCAGTATTGACCAGGCGGAAGTGGATGATGCTTTAGCAGCTCTTTTTTCGACTAATGATTATTTCATCAGTAAATCTGGCAAGGTGCTCGTTTTTGATGAGGAAACAAAAAGAGTCGGCAAAACCTTACAGGATTTACGAGCTAAAAAAGGAAAAAATGGTATTTTCCAGACACAGCGGATTGCTGCCTATCAGCTATCTGAATTGTTCAAATGCCAAGAAAAAGTGAGCTTTTCAGAAGAGTTTCGCCATTTAGCTTTTGATTTGACGCATCCGGAGGAATTTACACTGCCGCCATTAAAAGTGGAGGCAACTTTGCGTGATTACCAAGAAACTGGTGTCAAGTGGATAAGCATGCTTGACCGTTACGGGTTTGGTGGTATTTTAGCAGATGATATGGGGCTTGGGAAAACACTCCAAACGATAGCCTTTTTAAGTAGCAGGCTAAAAAAGGAAACGAACGTCTTAATTTTGGCGCCATCTAGTTTGATTTACAATTGGCTGGATGAGTTTGCAAAGTTTGCACCGGATATTGATGCGGCAGTCATCTATGGCTTAAAATCAATAAGAGATAACTTAATTGCAGAACGTCATCAAGTGATGATTACAAGTTATGCCTCTTTCCGTCAAGATGTTGAAGAATATAGTCAATTGAACTTTGATTATCTCTTTTTAGATGAAGCACAGGTCATGAAAAATGCGCAAACCAAGATTGCTCATCATTTACGAAATTTTGAGGTCAAAAATACTTTTGCTCTTTCTGGAACACCGATTGAAAATAACCTCAGCGAATTATGGTCTATTTTTCAAATTGTTTTGCCAGGATTATTACCTAACAAAAAGAACTTTTTGAAACTGCCTGCAGAAACTGTTGCTCGTTTTATCAAACCATTTGTCATGCGGCGAAAGAAAGAAGATGTCTTGCAAGAATTGCCAGAACTCATCGAAGTTTCTTATCGCAATGAGCTTGCGGATAGTCAAAAGGCTATCTACCTAGCGCAACTAAAACAAATGCAGGAGCGTGTGCTTACTTCTACAGATGAAGAACTTAATCGCAGCAAAATGGAAATCTTATCTGGCTTGATGCGATTACGTCAAATCTGCGATACTCCTGCGCTCTTTATGGAGGACTATCATGGAGAGAGTGGCAAACTAGAAAGCCTGCTAGAACTATTAGAGCAGATTCAGACAGGAAGCCACCGTGTGTTAATCTTTTCTCAATTCCGAGGAATGCTAGACATTATCGAAAAAGAATTGAAAAAGATGAAAATGGAGACATTTAAAATTACAGGTTCTACACCAGCAAAAGAGCGGCAAGAAATGACAAATGCCTTTAATAATGGGGAAGGAGACGCCTTTTTAATCTCTTTAAAAGCTGGTGGTGTTGGCTTGAATCTAACTGGTGCTGATACTGTTATCTTAGTAGACCTTTGGTGGAATCCAGCAGTAGAGTCTCAGGCAATTGGTCGAGCTCACCGTATGGGTCAAGAAAGAAATGTAGAAGTATATCGATTGATTACGCGAGGAACGATTGAAGAAAAAATTCAAGAGTTGCAGGAAAGCAAGCGTCATCTCGTATCAACTATCCTAGATGGAACAGAATCCCGTAGCAGCCTAACCGTTGCTGAAATACGAGAAATTCTAGGAATTTCTACAGAAACACTTGAAAAATAGCACCAATAGGTTATAATGAAGTGTTGAAAGGAAATGTGCTCATGAAAGAAAAAACTTTTCCATTGATTTCTGATGATGAGATTATGCTATCAGAAATGCCGCGTATGAATCTTTACGATGAAAGTGATCTTATCAGCAATATTAATGGTGACTATGTTGATAAAAATTATTTAGAATGGGAACCAATTGTAAAGAAAATTGCAGATAGTCAGGTAAAAGAAGGAAAAGCTTACCAAGCAACTTCAGCTATTCCGTCTGCTGAAGTCGCCAAACCTGCCCCAAAAAGCTATGCAGAATTGGCTAGAGAAGAAGCCAGAGCGGATTTAAAAAAGAAACGCTCAGCAGCTTATTTGACTTCAGACTTTATAACTAAAAAACGCCCCCATCCTGCTGTTAATAAGGCTAATACAGCTATTTCACATCAACCAACAGCATTTTTCCAAAAGGAAAATGGTAGTGGGTTATCAAAATATAGTCGAAATTTAAAGCAGGATCATTATATTTTAGCAGATATCAAAGTAAATACCTCTTTGCCGAAGGAATCACCCAAAAAATCTAAAAATAATTATGACTTTTTAAAAACAAGTCAAATTTATAACAAAAAAGAATTGCAAAATCAAAGAGAGCGTCGGATAGCACAAGAGTTAAATTTAACACGATTGGAAGAAAAATAATCGAATGTTGACAAAAAGTAAAGACGTTTTGGTGTGAACGCGATTTCACCTATTTAATGTTCTTTGTATTTAAGGAGAAATTATGACAAAAACCTATCATTTTATTGGGATTAAGGGCTCTGGAATGAGTGCCTTAGCATTGATGCTGCATCAAATGGGACATCAAGTTCAAGGAAGCGATGTTGAAAAATACTATTTCACTCAACGTGGCTTAGAACAAGCAGGAATTAAAATCTTGCCTTTTGACGAAAAAAATCTTCAAGCAGATGTAGAAGTTATTGCAGGAAATGCTTTCCGTCCGGATAATAATCTTGAAATTGCCTACGCCGATGCAAATGGCATTTCTTATAAGCGTTACCATGAATTTCTTGGAATCTTTATGCGTAATTTTGTCAGCATGGGGGTGGCGGGTGCACATGGAAAGACATCAACGACTGGCATGTTAGCACACGTTTTGTCAAATATTACAGATACTAGTTATCTCATCGGTGACGGTACGGGACGTGGCTCTGCAAATGCGAAATATTTTGCGTTTGAAGCAGATGAATATGAGCGTCACTTTATGCCTTATCATCCTGAATATTCGATTATTACGAATATTGACTTTGACCACCCAGATTATTTTACTAGCTTAGAAGATGTTTTCAATGCATTTAATGATTATGCTAAACAAGTTAGCAAAGGGGTGTTTGTTTACGGTGAAGACAAGGAGTTGCGTCGGATTACAGCCAATGCTCCTATTTATTATTATGGTTTTAAGGAAGGAAATGACTTTGTCGCTCATGATTTGCTTCGTTCTACGACGGGTTCCAGCTTTAAAGTTTCTTTCTGCGGGAAAGAATTAGGAGAATTCAAGATTCCTAGCTTTGGTCGCCACAATATTATGAATGCAACAGCTGTTATTGGTTTATTGTATACAGCTGGATTTGATTTGACTTTGGTTCGAGAGCATTTGGCTACTTTTGGTGGTGTGAAACGTCGCTTCACTGAAAAAATGGTGAATGGAACGACAATTATTGATGACTTTGCTCATCACCCTACTGAAATCATTGCAACTTTAGATGCAGCTCGCCAGAAATATCCAAGCAAAGAAATCGTTGCAATTTTCCAACCCCATACCTTTACTAGGACTATTGCACTTTTGGACGAATTTGCAGAAGCTTTGAATCAAGCAGATGCAGTGTATTTAGCACAGATTTATGGTTCTGCACGTGAAGTGGATCATGGAGATGTCAAAGTAGAAGATTTGGCAGCGAAGATCGTGAAAAAAGCAGACATCATTACCGTTGACAATGTTTCTCCCTTACTAGAACATCCAAATGCAGTTTACGTTTTCATGGGGGCTGGTGATATTCAAACCTATGAATATTCTTTTGAACGCTTATTATCCAATTTGACAAGCAATGTCCAGTAATCTAACTCCTCAAGTCACTCTTCGAGAAGCTATTTTGGAAGATTTGGAAACAATCAAGGCTATCGAACAGGTGAATTTTTCCACAACAGCGGTTGGTGCAGAAACTATTCAAAAATGGATTGCACATGTTCCAAATACATGCTTAATAGCAGAATTAAATGAAAAAATAGCTGGCTATATTGTCGGGTCAGCCGTTTTTTCACGTCATTTAACAGATGAGTTGTTTGAAAAAGTGGTAGAAAATCCAGATTCGGGTGGTTTCATTGCTATTCAAAGTTTGTCTGTTCACCCGGATTTTAAAGGACAGGGAATTGGAATTCTGCTACTTGCAGCTTTAAAAGAAAAAGCAGTCGTTCAAAATCGACAAGGGATCAATCTAACTTGTCATGATTATTTGATTTCCTATTATGAAATGAATAATTTTAAGAATGAAGGAATTTCAGATTCCGTTCATGCTGGAGTTGGTTGGTATGATATGGTTTGGGATAATCCGTATTTTAAGGAGTAAAAATGAAGATTAGACAAGCAAATTTAGCAGATTTGGATGCTATTACGGCTATTGAATTGGAGAATTTTGGACCAGAGGAAGCCTTAAGTCGAGAGATTTTAGAAATTCATATTCAAAAATTAACAACAAGTTTCTTAGTCGCTGAACGAGGCGGTCAGATGTTAGGCTACCTAGAGGGACCTGTTCGTCCAGAACGCCATCTAGTAGATCAATCCTTTACTTCAGAAGTAAAAGATTATAGTCATTTATCGAATCATTATATTTCGTTGACCAGTTTATCGATTTCTAAAAATGCGCAAAATATGGGACTAGGTCGTAGCTTGTTGGATGCAATGAAAGAGATTGCTATTCGAGACCAGCGCTTGGGAATCAACTTAACTTGTCATGATTATTTAGTCGGCTATTATGAAAAGCATGGTTTTATCAATGAGGGGCTGTCTCAATCTACCTATGCAGGTGAAATTTGGTATGATATGGTTTGGGAAACGCCTAGTAATTGAGAGACGTATTGATTATTTCGTAGAAAGCCTGAAAGAAAGGCTTTCTCTTATTGCTTTTCTTTTCCTTTTAAGATATAATAGTAGGGATATTGAACAAGGAGGTCAACTATTTGGCTGAAGATTCACAAGAAAAAGAAGGATTGAGTTTTAAAGAGCAAATTCTGCGAGACTTAGCTAGAGCAAAGGGGACTGAACAACCTACCCCTGTAGAAAAATCTAATGATTTACACGAAAAGTTGGGGCTAGGCCAATCGACACTTCCTTCTATTCAGGAAGAAGAGGAAACACTTGCTTCTGAAATGGATATACCACAGGTGCAAAAAGAAGAAACTAACGAGCCAGAGCCAGCTCCATTAGAAAGTCCTCTTCCAACCATTGAGCAAATAGAAGCCGAAGCGGCAGCTAGGGAAGAGAAAGAGTTTAATACTCATACAACGAAAGTCCCTGTTTCTTACCCAATCAATAAAGCGGTCGAAGAAATCAAGGTTCCAGAAGAATTGGTTCAGCCTGCAGTTTACGGAACAGAGAAAGAAACAAAGCAACTTTCTCGTTCAAATCGGACTTCTCAGATAGTCACTACTAAGAAGCGTCAAAACAAAATCGCAGGAAAAATTGTTAAAACTGTTTTGATATTACTGCTTTTAGGAATTGGAATAACTGGTTTCTTTGCTTATCGTTATGTTGCGTCGGCACTACAACCAGTTGATGCGAAAAATACCAAGTATGTGACGGTTAAGATTCCGACTGGATCGAGCACCAAAGAAATTGGAACAGTCTTGGAAAAAGCTGGTTTGATCAAAAATGCTCAGATTTTTAGCTACTATGCCAAATTTAACAATTATGCAGATTTCCAATCAGGTTATTACAATCTACAAAAGAGCATGAATTTGGATGCAATTGCTAAAAAACTACAGCAAGGTGGAACGGATACTCCGCAAGATCCATCAATGGAAAAATTGACGATTCCAGAGGGATATACGATTGAACAAATTGCAAAAATGATTGCGAAGCTGAAGAAAAATAAATTATCTTCAGAAGCTTTCTTAAAGAAAATACAAGATGATAATTTTATTACTCAGGAAGTTGCGAAATATCCGAAATTATTGGAAAACCTAGCTAAAAAAGAGAGTGGTGTGAAGTATCGCTTAGAGGGCTATCTTTTCCCTGCTACTTACAATGTGACAGATAGTACAACAGCTGAAACTCTCATTGATCAAATGTTAGCTGCAATGGATAAGACTATGTCACGATATTATGATGTTTTAGCAACGAAGAACTTGACGGTGCACGATGTTTTAACAATTGCATCCTTGGTTGAAAAAGAAGGTTCAACAGATCAAGATCGGAAAAATATTGCAAGTGTTTTTTACAACCGTTTGAATCAAAATATGCCTTTACAAAGCAATATTGCAATTCTGTATGCTCAAGGAAAACTTGGACAAAAAACGACCTTATCGGAAGATGCTGCAATTGATACGAATATTGATTCGCCTTACAACGTCTATAAAAACACTGGTTTAATGCCTGGCCCTGTAGATAATCCGAGTCTCTCTGCTATTGAAGCGACGGTTAATCCAGTTAAAACTGATTATCTATACTTCGTAGCTAATACAGAAACAGGAAAAGTTTATTTCGCAACTACCTATGCAGAACATGAGAAAAATGTTCAGGAGCATGTCAATAGTAAATTGACAAAGCCAAGTAGTTCGAATTAAAAGGAGTAGAGCAAAATCGGTACTTCGTAGAACTTGATTTGATTCTCCTTTAGCGCAATGAAAATTAGGTCTGAAATAGAGTGCAATAAGCATATTTTAGACTGGATGGAGATTGTGCCTTGCAAAGGAATCACACACGATATTAGAAAGTTGGGACATTATTGTCCCAATCTCTTTGTTTAAAAAATAGAAAGAAGAAAATAATGGCAGAAAAAACTTATCCTATGACCCTTGAAGAAAAGGAAAAACTTGAAAAAGAATTAGAAGAACTTAAATTGGTTCGCCGTCCTGAAGTAGTAGAGCGTATTAAAATTGCTCGCTCTTATGGAGATTTATCAGAAAATAGTGAGTATGAAGCAGCCAAAGATGAGCAAGCTTTTGTTGAAGGACAAATATCTAGTCTAGAAACCAAGATTCGTTACGCTGAAATTGTAGACAGCGATGCAGTAGCTCATGATGAAGTCGCTATTGGTAAGACCGTTACGATTCAAGAAGTTGGTGAAACAGACGAAGAAGTCTATATGATTGTTGGCGCAGCTGGAGCAGATGCTTTTGCAGGAAAAGTGTCTAATGAAAGTCCTATTGGACAAGCTCTAATTGGCAAGAAAACAGGTGACACAGCTACAGTTGAAACACCTATTGGTAGTTATGATGTAAAAATCCTAAAAGTCGAAAAAACAGCATAATTAAAAAAAGAAAACGCGTCCCGTGGTATCATCACAATCACGGGGCGCGTCTCAGTAAAACATAGAGGAGGGAAATATGTCCCATCAGTCCCAAGTGATTTTAACCAACATGTGTCTAATTGAAGATGATCAGAAGCGCATTGTCATGCAAATTCGGGATCCAAAACGGTATTCTTGGTCAGGAGCAGCTCTGCCTGGCGGACATATAGAAGAAAAAGAAAGTCTCCACCAAGCAGTTGTGCGTGAAGTATATGAGGAAACGGGATTAACAATCCATCGTCCTAGACTGGTTGGTATGAAACATTGGTATACGGCGGAAGGTATTCGTTATCTGGTCTTTCTTTATCGTACAAATGAATTTTCTGGTCATATTCGTTCGTCAGAAGAAGGTGAAGTTATGTGGGTGGCACGTGAAGACCTAGATACTATGGAGTTGGCTTATGATTTAAAAAATCTACTACGTATTTTTGATGATAAATCGTTGTCAGAATTATTTTACAGTGAGCGCTTAGAAAATGATTTTGTTCGTGAATTTTGGTAAGTTTATTTTTGAATGAGAATGTTCTGTCATTCAAGTTGGTGTTTGAAAAAATGGAGTGTTGTTTCATAGTAGGATGATTTTCTGATTGAACGACAAGCAAAAAGCCGGAATGATTATCCCAGCTTTTTTTGTTTATCTTGAACGTTGTTTTCCAGCATTACGATTTTTCTTTTTATTTTGTTTTCTATTTTCGATAACGGCCTGTGCTTGAGGGGTTACATCCTTTTTATAAGTAGAATTTTTAATGTCTTTAGGTGGGTTATTTTTGTATTCTTCAGCTACGCGTTTTCTGAGCTGAGGACGGATGTAATGATTGATAATCAATTGTTGAATGATCATAATGAAACCGCCGATTACCCAGTAAAGTGTTACACCTGCTGGAGCTGTGAAAGAAAAGATAACAATCATGAGCGGGCTCATGTACATCATTTTTTTCATTTGTTCTTTTTGAACTTCATCAACACCGACAAGAGTTAAAGCAGACTGGATGAAATACAAAACACCGACGATAGCAGTAAGGAGCATGCTGGCTTTTCCAAGTGGAATACCTAAAAATACGCTGTGTGCAATTCCTTCAGTGTATTGAGCTGAAAAGTACAAAGCCGAGAAGAAAGGCAATTGAATCAATAATGGTAAGCAGCCAATTCCGCCAAACATGCTGACACCATTTTCTTTTTGAGCAGCCATGAGTGCTTGCTGAGCAGCAAGTTTTTCTTCTTGTGTTTCAGCATTTTTCATACGTTCTTGGATAGGCTCAAAAATAGGCTTCAAGTAGTTCATCTTTTCAGATTGATAAGTTGCTTTCCATGATTGATAAAGTCCCAGTGGCAAAATGATCAGCCGCACAATCAGGGTAACAATGATAATAGCAACACCAAAACCTAGCCCCATGTTATTAGCAAAATACTGAATGGCAAGGCTCATTGGTCTTCCAATGATATCCCAGACAAACCCAGCAGGCTTACCATCTTTTACTTGCACACATCCTGAGAGCAGCAGAAGCATAGATAACCCTAATCCTGAGAATAAAATACGATTTAATTTTTTCACGTGTTTGTTTCCTTTTTCTAAAAAATAATACCTTTCTATTCTACTGTTTTTTTCCTAAATATACAATAGTTCTTAGGACTTAATTTGCAATTTTAAAATCTGAATAGGATTCAAAATTCGTCATTGTAACATCTAAATAGCTGACTTTTGAGAATGGCGTTGGTCCTTTGCGAATTTCTTGGATAAATTTTGCCATAAGGGCAGAGTTTTCTGCTTGCGCCAAAATCTCTACGGTACCATCTTCATTATTCCAGACACGCCCTGTAATGCCACCAATTTCTGTAGCAAGCCTATAGACTCCCCAACGGAATCCGACCCCTTGTACGCGACCTTGCGCAATCATTCTTACTTTTTGCATGCGAGCCTCCTTTTTGTGATATAATATACCTATGAATATTATAACCTCAAAAGCTAATAATGTGGTAAAAAATACTAAAAAATTACTTCAAAAAAAGTATCGGAAAGACTCATACTTAATTGAGGGTTGGCATTTATTTGAAGAAGCAGTAAATGCACAAGCTGAGATTCGACATATCTTTGTTTTAGAAAATTTTTTTGATAAAGTGAAAGATTTTTCTCAAGTTCATGTGGTAACCTCAGAAATTTTGACTGATTTGGCTGATTCGAAAACGCCGCAGGGCATTGTGGCAGAGATTGCTTTTGAAAAACAATCTGCTCCTTCATTTCTCAAAGGGAAATATCTCTTTTTAGAAGATGTGCAGGATCCCGGAAATGTAGGAACGATTATCCGAACGGCTGATGCAGCTGGTTATGATGGAGTGTTTATTTCGCAGCATTCGGCAGATATTTACAATCTTAAAACCCTACGTTCCATGCAGGGCAGCCATTTTCATTTGCCTATTTATCAAATGAAAACATCAGATTTTCTTGAGCTTGCCAAACAAATACAATTGCCGGTCTTGGCAACGACACTTTCAAGAGATTCTATTGATTATCGAGAATTAGCACCAATGACAGATTTTG
The DNA here is from genome assembly GCF_001809055.1 of Streptococcus sp. HMSC034B05. Lineage (NCBI taxonomy): Bacteria > Bacillati > Bacillota > Bacilli > Lactobacillales > Streptococcaceae > Streptococcus > Streptococcus sp. HMSC034B05. The sequence goes on from NZ_KV795623.1 coordinate 34,674, forward strand.
TTCTTGTATTGGGAAATGAAGGGCAAGGAATCAGCCAGCAGATGATGGATAAGGCAGATCAACTGGTTCATATTTCGATGAAAGGACGAGCTGAGAGTTTAAATGTAGCCGTTGCAGCAGGAATTCTCATCTTTTCTTTAAGTTAAAATTTAGAAATATATTTATAATTTGAAGCACATGGAGGTGGTTCTATGCTTTATAAAGAAGATAAAGAGTATATGGAGCATGTTGGACAATTGATTGCTCAACCACGCGTCCAGAAATTAAAAACCATAACACATCACATTTATTCCAACCGTTTGGAACATTCGATTCATGTTAGTTATACGAGTTATAAAATTGCTAAGAAATTAGGTTGGGATGCAAAAAGTACCGCGCGTGGAGGTCTTTTGCACGATATGTTTTATTATGATTGGCGTGAAACAAAATTCAATAAGAGCCATGCTTGGGTACACCCTCGGTTAGCAGTGAGGAATGCACGGAAAGTAACCAAACTAAATAAAGTCGAAGAAGATATCATTCTCAAACATATGTGGGGTGCAACAGTAGCGCCACCGCGGTATAAAGAGGGCTATATTGTCACCATGGTGGATAAATACTGGGCAATCAAGGAAGCAATAGCACCAGTTCGGAAAAAGATTGCTAAAAGAAGACTTTTCCACAGAAAAATGTTAAAATCATAACATATAACAATAAAGGAGAGAGCTTATGAACAATACAATTATTCAAGAAAATAGTGGTATCAATAGTTTTTATGCAAAAGTATACTCTTTAGTTGGAATGGGGATTGGTATTTCTGCTCTTGTATCAGCACTAATGCTGACCATCTTTCAAGATGTGATTTTGTCTGTCATGACAGGAAATACTTGGATTTTTTACTTAGCAATTTTTGCTGAGCTGATCCTTGTCTGGGTAGCTTCAGGTATGTCTGCTAAAAACAATCCAGCTGCATTGCCAACTTTTCTAGTTTATTCGGCTTTAAATGGTTTTACGATTAGTTTAGTGTTGGCTCTTTACACACAAGCAACAGTTTTAGCAGCCTTTGTTACTTCTTCTGCAATGTTTTTTGCGATGGCATTGATTGGCAAATTTACTAAGAAGGATTTGTCTGGTCTAGGCAGAGCTTTTATTGCAGGGTTAATTGGAATTATCATCGCTAGTTTGGTGAATATTTTCCTTAGGAGCTCTGGACTGGATTTCATCATTAGTATTATTAGTGTGATTATCTTTTCTGGTTTGATTGCTTGGGATAATCAACGAATCCGCTATGTCTATGAGCAATCGGGAGGAAATGTAGCAGCTGGTTGGGCAGTTTCATTGGCCTTGAGCTTGTATCTTGATTTTATCAATTTATTCCTAAGTATTCTTCGTATTTTTGGAAGAGATAATTAGGAGTGAAAGAAATATTAATGATTGAAAGTGGGGCAAAAATCGGTAACTCGAAGAATTCGATTTTGTCGTCCCATCCCCGCAACGATGGCTAGGTTTTAAAAAGCTTGATATAAGCGCCTTTAAAGCCAGACAGTGACTGCGTCTTGCAAATTTTGCTACATAGTTTTAGGAGACTGAGAATTTTTGTCTCAGTCTCTTTTTGTTTATGAAAGAATGAGCTTGTTAGATGTCTTAGGCCATTGACAAGAGTATCGTTTTCTATAGTTTGGACTTTGAAAAATAGACAATTTTTGATATAATAAGAAGATGTAAAAAGGGAAAAGAGGATTACATATTTATGAATTTACTATTAGCTATTTTGTTGATTATTCTTGCTTTTTTTGGTGGCATGGTCGCTGGCATGTATCTTGTCCGCAAACAAATTGAAAAAGAATTTGCAGACAATCCACGTTTGAATATCGATGCTGTCCGTACGATGCTATCCGCAAACGGACAAAAACCAAATGAAGCAAAGGTACAACAAGTGTATCGTCAAATTAAAAATCAACAAAAAGCAGCACTTGAAAATGCTAAAAAGAAAAAATAATCTTTGTTTTATACGATAAATTGATTTTTAAAGAGATAAATGAATGGGGATTTGGGACTTGCACCCAGTCCCTTCTTTAGAAAGAAGAACTTATGGATAATCGACCAATTGGTTTTTTAGACTCAGGCGTGGGCGGTTTGACAGTTGTTCGTGAGTTGATGCGGCAACTTCCACATGAGGAAGTAATTTATATTGGCGATTCTGCACGTGCGCCTTATGGTCCCCGACCTGCAGAGCAAATTCGGGAATACACATGGCAATTGGTACAATTCCTTTTAACCCAAAATGTCAAAATGATTGTTCTCGCCTGCAATACAGCTACTGCTGTGGTTTGGGAAGACATCAAAGAAAAATTAGATATCCCGGTTTTAGGAGTCATCTTACCAGGAGCTAGTGCAGCAATCAAAGCATCTCAACATGGAACGATTGGCATTATAGGAACGCCAATGACGATTCAATCAGATATTTATCGTCAAAAAATCGAACGTCTCTTACCGGAAGTGGAAGTGACAAGTCTTTCTTGTCCCAAATTTGTACCGCTAGTAGAATCTAATGAACTGTCGTCTAGTATTACGAAAAAAGTGGTGTATGAAAGCTTAATGCCTTTAAAAGGCAAGGTGGATACTTTAGTACTAGGCTGTACTCATTATCCTTTACTAAAACCAATCATTCAAAATGTGATGGGACCAACTGTGAAATTGATTGATAGTGGAGCAGAATGTGTACGAGACATTTCTGTCTTACTAAACTATTTTGAAATCAATCACAGCAGAGAAGGAGAACTTCCTCAACACCGCTTTTTTACAACAGCAAATGCGAAAAATTTTGCTGAAATTGCAGAAACGTGGCTAAATAAAGAAATAAATGTGGAGCATGTGACCTTATGAGTAGCAAAATTTATGAGTATAAAGATACCCAAGATTGGTATGTTGGAGAATGGTCTTCTCGTGGCGGAACTTTCCATTTTAAGGATGTTGATTCGGAAGAACTCAGTCGTATGGAAGAAGAGCTCTGTCAATTAGTAGTTGAAGGTCAAGCATTTTCTGTTACGGTTATGCAATATAGCTCAATGATGTCGTTTGTCCAATTCGTCTTGCAAATGATCAATGAGAATCAAAATTCACAGTTTCAGGCGCAATTTCATAAAGGTGCTATTCTGATTACGGAAAAGGGACAATTAGTTTTAGTGCACTTACCTGAAAAAGGTGTCAAATTAAATGTTTTCTTTTCTCAACAAGAATTGTCAGGTTTGACAGTAGGAGATACGATTTTAATTGCTACTCGTAATGAGGGAAAGACCGCTGAATTCCGCAGAATCTTTGAAAGATTAGGCTATCAGATTGAAAATTTGAATGACTATCCTGATTTACCAGAAGTCGCAGAAACTGGGATGACTTTTGAAGAAAATGCTCGTTTAAAAGCAGAGACTATCTCTAAGCTGACTGGCAAAATGGTATTGGCAGACGATTCAGGCTTAAAAGTAGATGCGTTAGGTGGTCTGCCTGGAGTTTGGTCTGCTCGCTTTGCTGGAAATGATGCGACAGACTTAGAAAATAATGCAAAACTACTACATGAATTGGCAATGGTTTTCGAGTTGAAAGATCGCTCAGCACAGTTTCATACAACTCTTGTGGTAGCAAGTCCTACTAAAGAAAGTCTGGTCGTGGAGGCTGACTGGGCAGGCTATATTAATTTTGAGCCAAAAGGGGAGAATGGATTTGGCTATGATCCGTTATTTTTAGTAGGTGAAACAGGCAAAACATCTGCAGAATTAACAATGGAAGAAAAGAATGCTCAATCACATCGAGCTCAAGCAGTTCAAAAATTAGTGGAGGTATTTCCAACATGGCAAAACAAACCATCATCGTAATGAGTGATTCTCATGGAGATCGTGCTATTGTAGAAGAGATCAAGACCTATTATCTCGGAAAAGTAGATGCTATTTTTCATAATGGTGATTCTGAGCTGCCAAGTGATGACGAAGTGTGGCAAGGAATTTATGTTGTAGCAGGGAACATGGATTTCTATGGTGGCTATCCAGATCGTTTGGTGACGGATTTAAATGGTACCGTTATTGCACAAACTCATGGTCACCTTCAGCATATCAACTTTGGTTTTCAAAAATTGGATTTATGGGCACAAGAGGTAGATGCGGATATTTGTTTATATGGGCATTTACATATTCCAGATGCGTGGATGGAAGGAAAAACACTCTTTTTAAATCCCGGCTCTATCAGTCAACCGCGTGGTGTTATCAATGAGCGACTTTATGCTAAGGTAGAGATTAGTGATGATGCATTTCAAGTGAACTACTATACGCGTCAACACGAACTGTATTCTCGCCTATCAAAGGAGTTTACTCGATGATTGCCAAAGAATTTGAAAATTTTCTCTTACAGCAAGAAGACACTTTTTTAACACCGGCAGAAAACTTAGCTGTCTTGATTGATACCCATAATGCAGACCATGCTATTTTATTACTGAGTCAAATGACATACTCACGAGTACCGGTAGTGACAGATCAGAAAAAGTTTGTGGGTACGATTTCGCTAACAGATATCTTGTCTTATCAAATGCAGCACGAAATCCCTGATGAGGAGTTTATGACAACTGATATTGTACATATGGCAAAAAAAGATGACCTAACTGTCGGCCCAGATTTTACATTGACAGAAGTGCTACATAAATTAGTAGATGAGTCCTTCTTGCCAGTTGTTGATCAGGAAAATACGTTTCAAGGAATTATTACGCGTAAATCTATCTTAAAAGCAGTCAATGCTCTTTTACACAGCTTTGCGAATGAATACGAGATCCATCCAAAATGAAAGAAGAAATAACCACCTTTTTAGAAGGAAAAAATTTATCTGATAATTCAAAAACAGCTTATTTTTATGATTTGGAGCAGTTTGTAGATGTGATTCATGCAAAAATTACAGATACTAATCTTCGAATTTATCGGGCTTCTATTGCTGACTTCAAACCTTCTGTTCAAAAGCGAAAGCTATCTGCTGTCAATCAATTTTTGTATTATTTATACAACAAACGCTTCATTTCAAATTTTTATCGCCTAGAGTTGCCAAAAGTTGGAATTCCGAAAGAACACGATGCGGAGATTTTGGACTTATCTAATTTTTATGCCGATACAAATCAATATAACGGTCGTTTGATTGCACTTCTCATTTTGGAAATGGGGCTGTTACCAAGTGAAATTTTGCAGTTAAAAGTAGCAGATGTAAATCTAGATTTTCAGATTATTCGCATTGAGAAAGCAGGTCAAAAGCGTATTGTTCCTATTCCAGATCAATTGATTGGAGAACTGGGAACGACTCTGGAAGGGACTTATTTGTTAGAAAAAAATGGGAAAACCTATTCACGGCAATGGGGCTTTCGTCAATTAGAGGCTTTTTTGATTGAAAAAAATCAAGCTACCTTATCTGCTCAGAGTTTGCGAGAGCAATATATTTTACGTCAGCGAGAGAAAGGCGTAGAAATATATGAAATTGCGCGCAATTTAGGTTTGAAAACAATAATGACGTTGGAAAAATATAGATAATGGACATAAAAATTAAAGATTTTGAAGGCCCATTGGATTTATTACTTCATTTGGTGTCAAGATACCAAATGGATATCTATGATGTGCCGATTACAGAGGTTATTGAGCAGTACTTAGCTTATGTAGCGACCCTTCAAGCTATGAAGTTAGAAGTGACGGGTGAATATATGGTCATGGCGAGTCAGCTCATGTTGATTAAAAGTCGGAAGCTCTTGCCAAAAGTGGCGGATACCATAGAAACTGAAGAGAATCTGGAGCAAGATTTACTTGCTCAAATCGAAGAATATCGGAAATTCAAATTGTTAGGTGAGAAAATGGCAGAGCAGCATGAAGAACGGGCTCTTTATTACTCCAAGCCTAAAATTGAATTGGTATATGAAAATGCTGAGTTACGTCATGACAAAACAACGATTGATTTGTTTCTGGCCTTTTCAAAGTTGATGACACAAAAAAGAGAAGAATTTGCTCAAAACCACACAACCATTGTCAAAGACGAATATAAAATTGAAGACATGATGAATGTAATACGCAATCGCTGCCATTTACAAGAAAAAATTGCTCTTCAAGCAATCTTCTCAGAAACAAAAGATATAAATGAAGTCATTACTCTATTTTTAGCAACATTGGAATTGGTAAAAGTGCAAGAAATTCAAGTGGTGCAGGAAGAAAATTTTGGGAATATTTATCTAATGGGAAAAAGAAATGAGTAAATTAGCAGAGATTGAAGCCTTGCTCTTTGTAGCAGGTGAGGACGGCTTGCGTGTCCGTCAACTAGCAGATCTCCTCTCTATACCGCCTACGGGTGTGATACAGAGTTTGGAGAAATTAGCAGAAAAATATCGAAAAGACGAAGATTCAAGTCTTGCTCTATTAGAGACATCGAATGCTTATAAAATTGTTACCAAACAAGATTTCGCTGACCTTTTGCGGGAATATTCAAGAGCTCCGATCAATCAAAGTTTATCAAGAGCTGCACTTGAAACCTTGTCGATTATTGCTTACAAGCAGCCCATTACAAGAATTGAAGTGGATGAGATTCGTGGTGTCAATTCTAGTGGTGCAATCTCTAAATTACAGATTTTTGATTTGATTCGCGAAAATGGGAAAAAAGAAGTGCTTGGTCGCCCAAATCTTTATGTGACGACTGATTATTTTTTGGATTATATGGGCATCAATAGTCTAGAAGAATTGCCAGTAGTGGAAGAAACAGAGTTAATAACAGAGGAAAGTCAACTATTTGTTGAAAGGATAGAGGATGAGAATCAATAAATATATTGCCCATGCTGGGATTGCTAGTCGTAGAAAAGCAGAAGAATTGATAAAGCAAGGACTGGTCACTGTAAACGGACAAGTTATTCGTGAATTGGCAACGACGATCAAGTCTGGAGATCGCGTGGAGGTAAATGGTCAGCCAATTTACAATGAAGAAAAAGTGTACTACCTCTTAAATAAGCCACGTGGTGTTATTTCTAGCGTGACAGATGACAAAGGTCGTCCAACAGTAGTTGATTTGTTACCAAATGTCACAGAACGGATTTATCCAGTAGGGAGGCTTGATTGGGATACGTCAGGTGCCTTAATTTTGACAAATGATGGAGATTTTACAGATGAAATGATTCATCCTCGAAATGAGATTGATAAGGTCTATGTCGCTCGTGTCAAGGGGGTAGCTGATAAAGAGATCCTTCGACCGTTGACAAAAGGTGTAAAAATTGATGGTAAGAAAACCAAACCAGCTGTTTATGAAATTCTGAAAGTAGATCCGGTTAAGAATCATTCGATTATCCAGTTGACGATCCATGAAGGGCGGAATCATCAAGTAAAAAAGATGTTTGAGGCTGTTGGTTTGCAAGTAGATAAACTTTCCCGCACGCAATTTGGCCATCTAAATTTAACTGGCCTTCGTCCAGGTGAAGCTCGCCGTCTCAATAAAAAAGAGGTCAGTCAGTTACATAATCTAGCTGTTACAAAGAAAAAATAATGAAAAAAGTCCTTATCGCGCTAATCCGTTTTTATCAAAAATTTATCTCACCGGCTTTTCCACCTTCCTGTCGTTATCAGCCAACTTGCTCAAACTACATGATTCAAGCGATAGAAAAACATGGCATCAAGGGTTTGTTGATGGGGATTGCACGTATTTTGCGTTGCCATCCATGGGCGAACGGAGGAGATGATCCTGTACCGGATGATTTTAGTTTGAAACGCAATCACTCAGAAAATAAAGAAACTCACTAGTCTATTGACTGGCGAGTTTTTATTGGATCTAGTTACCGTTTGGACCAAGTTTGTGGCATAAAGAGCAGAATCATTGGGTAAATTTCTAGCCGCCCTGCAATCATAGCAAGAGAGAGCAGGAATTTGGAAATTGGACCAAAGATTGCAAAGCTATCTGTTGTACCAAGCATTGGACCAATGTTGTTGAAACAGCTAAGAACAGCGCTCACGACGGTCATCAAATTATTATTATCTAGACTGACAATGAAAATAAGACTGATGATAATCATCGTATAAAGCACAAGGTATTTTAAGATTTTATGCTGTGTATCTTTGTCAATCACGCTATGGTTGACATGCAGGGTCAGTACACGTTTTGGTGAGAGAGTGGATAAGACTTGATTTTTAGCAATGCGGACTAAGATTAAGCCACGAACAACTTTTAAACCTCCTGCAGTTGATCCGGCAGAACCTCCTATACACATGAGAATGAGGAGAATAAATTGAGAAAAGAGTGGCCAAGAGGTAATGTCACCAAGACCAAAACCAGTGGTGGTGATGATATTCGCTACTTGGAAAAGAGAAATTTCTAAAGTCTTAGCTATATTTTGATAAATATGAAAGACATTCAAACAGATGAGAAGAGTAGTTGATGTTACAATAATGAGATAGGTTCGCAATTCTTCATCTCCAAAGAATGCTTTAAATTTTCTCAATAGTAAAAAGTAGTAGAGGTTGAAATTTACTCCAAAAATAAGTACTCCAAAACTAACTAGATACGTAATGAGAGAGCTGTTATAGTGAGCAATACCATCATTGTAAACTGCAAAGCCTCCTGTACCAGCTGTTCCCATGGCAATGATAAAGCTATCAAATAAAGGCATTCCTGCAAGGTAATAGATTACTACAAAAATAGCAAAAAGTGCCAAATAGAGTAAATAGAGAATTTGTGCCGTGTCTTTTAATTTAGAGACAACTTTACCAAAGATAGGACCAGGAACTTCTGCTCGCATCACTTCCAAATGGCTATTTTTATTATTTTCCATGATAGCAAGGGCAAAGACGAGGACTCCCATACCTCCAATTAAGTGGGTGAAACTACGCCAAAAGAGTAGAGAATGTGATAAGACAGAGACATCTGGTAAGATAGAGGCACCTGTTGTTGTAAAGCCTGAACTGATCTCAAAGAAAGCATCTATGAGGTGAGGAATTTGTCCTGAAAAAACAAAAGGAAGTGCCCCAAAGAAGGACCAAAGTATCCAGCATAAGGCGACAATTAAAACCCCTTCTTTGGCATAAATATGATGATTTTTGGGCTTAAAAGAACTGCCTAAAAGTCCGACCACCAAGAGGATTCCAATTGTGATGCTAATGGAAAGTAAATTTTGATGAGGCTCGCGATAGATGAAAGCCACAATGAGTGGAACTAGAAGTAGTCCAGCTTCAATGATTAACAACTTGGAGAGGAGGAAACGAATCATATTTCTATTCATGGCTTACCTCTCTAACAAATCATATATTTGTGTGATACTTTGAATGAGCGTTGTGACAATGATTTGGTCACCTATTTGAATGTAATCCTCACCCGTTGGGAAAATAGGTTTTCCATTTCGGATAATGGCTGCAATTAAGACACCTTTCTTTAGTTTCAAACTAGAAAGTGGTCTTCCAGTCATTTTATTTTCTTCCTTGATTTGAAATTGCAAGGTTTCAAGTTGTCCATTAGCTAAGTGGTGCATAGCTTGCAAATCGGAATACTGAGCATTCACACGTCCGCGGACAAAGTGCATAATTGTATCTACTGCAATTCTCTTAGGCGTCACAATACTTGAAAATTCCTGACTGTCAATGATTTCAAGTAAACTAGTCCGATTGACTTTCGTGATATTTTTTTGAACCCCCATACTTTCAAGGAACATAGAAGAAATGATATTTTCTTCGTCTACACCAGTCAGGGTCGCAACTGCATCATAGTGTTGAGCACTTTCTTCTAGTAAAATGTCTTTTGCAGTACCATCACCTTGAACAATATGTAAATGCGGAAATTCTTGACTAAACCATTCGGCATGTTTTGAATTAATTTCAATCACTTTCAGTTTGATTTTGCTATTTTTTAGAATATTGAGTAGGTAGTAAGCAATCTTCCCTGCTCCAATGAGCATCAAACTTTTTATAACTTTTGGTCGAACAAAATTATGGAAAAGAATAACATCCACCCGATTTCCAGTGACATAGATTATATCATTCTGCAAAATGGTAATTTCACCATCTGGAATGAGCAATTGATTATCACGTTCAATAGCACAAATCAAGACATTTCCAAATTTCTTCCGAAATTGAGATAAAGTCATCTGACACAGATTACTATTTTGTTTGACTTTAAATGCCATTAAACTGACACGTCCATTTGAAAAATGTTCCACAGAAAGTGCGTTAGGAAATTCGATGATATTGGCAATGTAACGGGCTGCTAGTAGCTCAGGATTGACAATAAGTGAAAAACCAAGGATATTTTTTTCTTTAAAATAAGAATTTGAATATTCTGGATTGCGAGCGCGGACAATCGTTTCTTTTGCCCCCATTTTTTTAGCCAGCACAGACGACACCATATTGACTTCGTCATGCTCTGTCATGGAAATGAAAATATCACAATGCTCTACATTAGCCTGCTCTAAGATTTTAAAATTAGCACCGTTACCGACAATGCCCATAATATCATAACGTTTTGTGATACGATTGAGTACGGACTCATTTTGCTCGATGAGAATCACATCATGTTTTTCAGCCACAAGTGAACGGCAGAGTGCAGATCCGACCTTACCGCCACCAACGACAATAATTTTCATGTTATACCTCCCAAGTATACTTCTATATCATACTCTTTTTTTGCAAAAATTTCATCATTTTGAAGAAAGAAAAATGTATATTTTGTCCTATTAAAGCGTCCTGATGAAAACGATAAGAGAATTCTTGAAAAAATTGACAAATAATCTAGAAAATATGAAAATTTTAAGCTTTTTTTGTTGACATGTGCAAAGAAAGTGATATACTAAGAAAGTACCTTCATTGATTTACCTCAAACCTGTTGTGATGTAAGTTAATGATGCCTTAACCACGCTGTTTGCTGAGCTTGACTCCGAGCAGTGTGGCTATTTTTTTATAGTAGTAATGAAATCAGGAATGAAAAATTATGATATGTAAAAACCACATTGTTCTTTTTGAACCGCAAATCCCACAGAATACGGGTAATATTGCTCGGACTTGCGCAGCAACGAATTCACCGCTTCACATCATTTTACCAATGGGATTCCCGATTGATGATCGTAAGATGAAACGAGCAGGTTTGGACTATTGGGATAAGCTGGATATTACTTATTATGACAATTTAGAAGAGTTTATGAGTAAAATGGATGGACATCTCTATTTGATTTCTAAATTTGCGGAGAAGATTTATGCAGCAGAAAATTTTACAACCGCTGGAAATCATTATTTTATGTTTGGGCGTGAGGATAAAGGATTGCCAGAGGATTTTATGCGTGCTCATTCTGAAAAAGCCCTGCGTATTCCGATGAACGATGAGCATGTCAGAAGTCTGAATTTGTCAAATACAGTTTGTATGATGGTGTATGAAGCCCTGCGGCAGCAAGATTTTACAGGATTAGATCTAGTACACGAATACGAACATGACAAATTAAAATAATGGTGTCAGAATAATTTTTGTATATCAGATAAAACGCTTGCTCTTGCAGGCTTTTTTTGTTATGATTAAAGGGTCTTCAGGGCAGGGTGAAATTCCCGACCGGCGGTAATTTTCAGTCGTTGACAATCTTTTACTTTTTATATAGTAATGTAGCTTCTTGATAGATCTTTGAGGTGCAACATCATCTAAAAATAAAATCTTTGTCGACTAAGGGAACTGTTTTAAGTCCGCGAGCGCAAGCTGATGTGGTGTAATTCCACAACCGACAGTACAGTCTGGATGGGAGAAGACGAAAGGCAGGGGAGAAGTCCCAAGACTGTGGCTTTTAATTTTATTTAAGGAGACTTCCTTATACTATCATAAAGGTTTCACTGACTGGGATAAGTTATTCTTAAGCAAGCCTTTCCAGCTTCTCTAATTTAATAAAATTGGAGGAACCTGTTATGACACATACACGCAAAATGGCTATTATTGCCATTCTTTCAGCTATCTCATTTTTGCTGATGTTCTTTGATTTCCCGATTTTGCCGGGAGCCAGCTTTTTGAAGTTGGATTTTAGTATTTTACCAATTCTATTGGGATTAGTGGTACTGAATCTGAGAGGAGCTTTAAGCATTTTACTGGTTCGTTCAGTGCTCAAACTTCTACTGAACAACCAAGGGGTCAATACCTACATTGGTTTGCCGATGAATATCATTGCAGTTGCTGTTTTCGTAATCGCTTTTGCGCTTATTTGGAAAAAAGAACAGACAATCGTTCGTTTTCTGATTGCTTCTGTGGTGGGAACACTGGGATTGACTGTGGCAATGCTTCTTTTGAATTATATCTATGCAATTCCGCTATATGCAACGTTTGCTAATTTTGATATTTCAAAGATTCTTGGTGTAGCAAATTATCTATTTGCGATGGTCATTCCATTTAATCTATTGGAAGGTGTAGTTTTTGCAATTGCTTTTTGGGTCATTAACTTGCTTTTAAAACCGATTTTAATTAAATATGAAAAATAAACAAACTTTTTTAACCAAGGGCTCTTTTGCCCTTTTACTTTTTGTGATTCTAGGCTATGTTGTCAAGTTTCATCCTAATTATTTAAAAGACTTTGATAGTTTAATTCAGATAACTTTACGTGGAGATTTGCCACATACTTTGACACTTTTCTTTTCTAGCGTAACGAGTCTGATTAATACGCCCGTTATTATGACCTGGGTCGCAGTTTTGGCTGGTTTTTTCCTTTATAAGAAATGGTGGAGTGAGGCTATTCTTTTAATTGGGAATCTTGCCTTGACGGGGCTTTTAGTTGCTTTTTTGAAAAATATCTATCAACGTTCGCGTCCTGCTATTCAACATTTGGTAGAAGAAGGTGGATTTTCTTTTCCGAGTGGGCATGCCTTGGCTTCTACACTAATCTTTGGTACGCTGTTGATTATCGTTAGTCAACGAATAAAATCAGTGCAGACGAAGCGTATCTTGCAAAGTTTGATGGTTGTGATGATTTTTATCATTATGACGTCACGTGTGTATCTGGGAGTACATTATCCGACAGATGTGTTGGGAAGCTTTCTCTTAGGCCTAGGAATTTTGCATGTTGAATTTCCTTATTATGATAAGTTGCGTTTTCAATGGCGTTTCAAAGGAAAACAAAAATAGCATTGCTACAAGGAAAAAGATGATGCGAAAAGTGTTAAATGACAAGTTAGTACATCAAATTTTATCAGTTGTGTCCTGTATTCCCTTGGGGAGCGTAGCGACATATGGGCAAATTGCGCAGTTGATTGGACGAGAAAGAAATGCTCGTTTGGTAGGTCGCGTCCTGTCTCAGGCTGGACTTTATGGGAAGTATCCTTGCCATCGTGTGGTTAATTCCGCAGGACGCTTAGCGCCAGCGTGGGAGGAGCAGAGACATCTCCTTTGGGCCGAAGGAGTGACTTTTAAAACGAATGGCTGTGTGGATTTAAAAAAACATCAATGGAAGCCAACGGATATTAGTAAAGTGTAAATGGAACTCCGAGCGCGAGTTCTGTTTTATTTTGTGGTACAATGAAAGTTATGAAACCTTATAATTCTTTGAATGCTTATTATCGAAAACTATTTGGAGAGAAGACTTTTAAAGTTCCGATTGATGCGGGATTTGATTGTCCCAATCGAGATGGAACGGTTGCTCATGGTGGCTGTACTTTTTGTACGGTGTCAGGTTCTGGTGATGCGATTGTAGCTCCTGAAGCACCGATTCGTGAACAATTTTATAAAGAAATTGCCTTCATGCATCGAAAGTGGCCTGAAGTCAAAAAATATCTAGTTTATTTTCAAAATTTCACCAATACCCACGATAAGGTAGAAGTTATTCGTGAGCGTTATGAACAGGCCATCAATGAGCCAGGGGTTGTAGGTATCAATATCGGTACCAGACCAGATTGCCTGCCTGATGAGACGATTGCCTATCTAGCAGAATTATCTGAACGTATGCATGTGACGGTAGAGTTGGGCCTGCAGACGACTTATGAAACTACTTCGCAATTGATTAACCGCGCACATTCATATGAATTATACGTTGAAACGGTTCAACGGCTGCGGAAATTTCCAAAAATCGAGATAGTTTCCCACTTAATCAATGGTTTGCCTGGTGAAAGCCATGAGATGATGATAGAAAATGTTCGCCGCTGTGTGACAGACAATGATATTCAGGGGATTAAATTACATCTTTTGCATTTAATGACTAACACACGGATGCAACGAGATTATCATGAAGGACGCTTGCAGTTGCTTAGCCAAGATGAGTATGTTGCTATTATCTGTGATCAATTAGAAATAATCCCTGAACATATCGTCATTCATCGAATTACAGGAGATGCGCCACGGGACATGCTCATTGGACCCATGTGGAGTCTCAAAAAGTGGGAAGTGCTAAATGCGATTGAGCAAGAAATGAACCGTCGTGGCAGTGTTCAAGGATGTAAGGCAAAGGAGCAGCGATTTATATGTTAAGACCATTGCAAATGGCACATGCCTTTTTATCAGAAGTCATAACCAAAGAAGATATAGTCGTAGATGCTACTATGGGAAATGGATATGATACTCTTTTCTTGGCACAATTAGCTAAAAAAGTCTATGCTTTTGATATTCAAAAACAAGCCCTCGAACAAACTACCAAGCGTTTAACAGAAGCTAAAGTAGATAATGTTGAATTGCTTTTAACAGGTCACGAAAATGTGGATCAATACATTGAAACTATTAAAGCAGCTATTTTTAATTTGGGCTATCTTCCATCGGCAGATAAGTCGGTAATTACCCAGCCACATACAACCATACAGGCCTTGGAAAAATTATGTCAGCGTTTAGAAGCTGGCGGTCGGATTGCGGTCATGATTTACTATGGGCATACAGGTGGCGAGATAGAGCGGGATGCGGTACTAGATTTTGCGAGCCATCTACCCCAACAGGAATTTACCGTGACTTTGTATAAAACTATCAATCAAATCAATCAACCGCCTTTTTTGGTAATGATTGAGAAATTTAATTCGTAATTAACTCAGTCAGAATAGCGTAAAGCCTAGTTAGGCTGAAAAATATTACATATACCCCTGTTGCTAGTTGATTTTGCTTCACAAAAAAGCCCATTTGGTGTACACTGCAAGTGAAGAAAAAAGCAGAGAGGTAAACCAAATGGACACTTTCCATTATACACCGAGTCGTCATCCTCTTCAACTCAGTATGCCACAGCTTCGTGAAGTCTGATGTGACTTATATCAAAAGATTGCTCCTGATGAGCTGGTTCATCGTAAGAATGTAGAGCAATGCAAGGTTTCAGATGTTTCTGTTTTGACCTTAATGCTATTCCAGGCAAAAATTGGAATGAAGTCACAGCGAAAATTTTACCAATTGATTTGCAATTTCTTCGGATTCA
>NZ_KV795624.1:0-361 GCF_001809055.1 Streptococcus sp. HMSC034B05
ACCGTTCCCTTCAGCCAGACTTGGGTAATCCTCCACAATATAACAAAATGGACCTTGTAGGACTTGAACCTACGACCACTCGGTTATGAGCCGAGAGCTCTAACCAGCTGAGCTAAAGGTCCAACAAGATCAATTATAGCGGCGAAGGGGATCGAACCCCCGACCTCCCGGGTATGAACCGGACGCTCTAGCCAGCTGAGCTACACCGCCATAGCATCGGGAAGACAGGATTCGAACCTGCGACACCTTGGTCCCAAACCAAGTACTCTACCAAGCTGAGCTACTTCCCGTATAGGTAGAAAAACCGAAGCCCTCAGACTTCTTCCCTATGCACCCTAGAGGAGTCGAACCTCTAACCGCC
>NZ_KV795625.1:0-662 GCF_001809055.1 Streptococcus sp. HMSC034B05
TATGCACCCTAGAGGAGTCGAACCTCTAACCGCCTGATTCGTAGTCAGGTACTCTATCCAGTTGAGCTAAGGGTGCTCTTTCCTATGCCGAGGACCGGAATCGAACCGGTACGATTGCTTCCAATCGCAGGATTTTAAGTCCTGTGCGTCTGCCAGTTCCGCCACCCCGGCTCCCTCAAGCGAACGACGGGGTTCGAACCCGCGACCCCCACCTTGGCAAGGTGATGTTCTACCACTGAACTACGTTCGCATCCTTTTCTTCTTATGCCGGCTACATGACTTGAACACGCGACCCTCTGATTACAAATCAGATGCTCTACCAACTGAGCTAAGCCGGCTTATCTTCTATGCGGGTGAAGGGACTTGAACCCCCACGCCGTTAAGCGCCAGATCCTAAATCTGGTGCGTCTGCCAATTCCGCCACACCCGCCTGTGACTATGACCCGTACTGGGCTCGAACCAGTGACCCTTTGATTAAAAGTCAAATGCTCTACCAACTGAGCTAACGAGTCTCTCTAATGTATCTCTATACACTAAAACGGTCCCGACGGGAATCGAACCCGCGATCTTCGCCGTGACAGGGCGACGTGATAACCGCTACACTACGGGACCTATTCTTTCTAGAATGATGGGAGTTAACGGGATCGAACCGCTGACCCTCT
>NZ_KV795626.1:0-264 GCF_001809055.1 Streptococcus sp. HMSC034B05
CCGTTTGGTCCTTACCTTTTGGTTCGTTGCTATCCGCTTGGGTCGGAGTCTTCGTGACATGAACCTTCACTGGAACTTCATCCTTCGAGCCATCTGGATAAGTCACAATCACCTTCGCATCTTTATCGCCTGGCGTTGTGGTATCAACCGGTGTTTCGTATTCAAACTTCGTTCCTTTTGGCAATTCTGGAACGTTACCAATGGAATCTTCCGCTTTTGGTGTTTCTCCTACTTTAACCGTTTGGTCCTTACCTTTTGGTTCGT
>NZ_KV795627.1:0-59000 GCF_001809055.1 Streptococcus sp. HMSC034B05
CAGTAGTTGAAGTATATTTTGCTGTTTCTTCATCGTGGCTTCATAGATGGTCACGCTTTTTCGCTCACATAAGTCCCGTATGATTCTTCCGATACTTACTTTGTATCTACCGTAAATGAGCTGACGACGATACTTGGGGGACGAAAACAATATGATATTACAATTCCACTTGGTATATGATAAGCTTTCATTAGCCTCTCTCATGGACTACCTCTTTTGTGATAGTTAGTAGTGGCAGGAAAACCACTTCTATCTTAGCATTTTAGGAGGTTCTTTTCTTACCACGATAAAAGCTATCCGGAACTACTAGCACAGCTAGTGGTTTGCAAGAGACAATAATGCAAGAGAGGACGAAGTTCGTCCTCTCTTGATGTTAACTGATATCAAACTTACTACAGTTGACAATGAGCCATTTTTGTATTTTAAACTTATTCTGGCTTTTGCTCTTCCATTTGGGATTTCACTTCATCATAACTCAAAGCATGCGAAGAACTTACACTTGGTTCATCAGGCATTTCGCCAGTTTCATACAATGATTTAATTTGATGACTATCAAGTGTTTCGTATTTAAGAAGAGCTTCTGCAATCAATTTATGCTTTTCACGATTGGATTGGATAATTTCTGCTGCTTTGTTGCGCGCTTCATTAAGCAAATTACGTACTTCCTCATCAATTTCATATGCAGTCTGCTCGGAAATTGATTTTTGTGGACTTGCAGCACCAAACATTGCATGGTTTCCTTCATATTGAACTGGACCGAGTTTTTCACTCATACCATACTCTGTTACCATGGCACGTGCCATTTGTGTAGCTTGCTCAAAGTCATTTGAAGCACCTGTAGTTTGGACATTGAAAATAATTTCCTCAGCAACACGTCCTCCCATCAATCCTGCAAGTTGTTCCTTCATATCTTCTTTAGATAAAAGAGTTTGATCTTCTTTCGGGAGAGCAATCATATATCCACCCGCACGACCACGAGGTACAATAGTTACCTTGTGCACAACACGTGCATTTGATAAAACAAGCCCAACAATTGTATGTCCTGCTTCATGATACGCAACAATTTGACGATCACGTTGTGAAACTGTCTTATCTTTTTTGGACGGTCCTGCGATAACTCGGTCCTCTGCTTCATCAATATCAGAAGCATCAATAACTTTTTTATTCCGACGTGCTGCAACAAGAGCCGCTTCATTTAAGACATTTTCCAAGTCAGCACCAACAAAACCAGGCGTTTGTTGAGCAACTAGTTTTAAGTCAACATCTTCTGCAAGAGGTTTATTTCTAGCATGAACACGCAGAATAGCTTCACGACCCTTCACATCTGGTTGACCAACAAGAACCTTACGATCAAAACGACCAGGACGCAAAAGAGCTGGATCCAAAACGTCACTTCGGTTAGTAGCAGCTATGACGATAATCCCTTCATTCCCCTCAAAACCATCCATCTCAATCAAGAGTTGGTTAAGAGTTTGTTCACGTTCATCATTACCTCCACCAAGACCAACACCACGTTGGCGACCGACAGCATCGATTTCATCAATAAAAATAATAGCTGGAGCTGCCTTTTTGGCATCTTCAAAAAGTGAGCGAACGCGGCTAGCACCAACACCAACAAACATTTCAACAAAATCGGAACCTGAAATACTAAAGAATGGAACACCTGCTTCTCCAGCAACAGCTTTAGCAAGAAGGGTTTTACCAGTTCCTGGAGGACCTTCAAGAAGAACACCAGCTGGTATACGAGCCCCTAGTTTTGTATAACGTTTAGGATCTTTTAAAAATTCAACAACTTCAACTAATTCTTGTTTTTCTTCTTCCGCACCTGCTACATCAGAAAAGCGAACCTTTATATCTTCTTTATTTGTCGCACGAGCTTTATTACGTCCAAAACTCATAGCTCCACGCGCTCCGCCGCCTCCGCCTTGGTTCATCATAGAAAACAGGAAGAAAGCAAAGATAGCAAATGGCACCAGAGTAGTCAACACCTGAATCCACACACCACTTGAACTTTCACGTTTAATAGTGATTTCAGTTCCCTTAGCTGAAGCTAATTTTTGTAATTCAGATACTGTTAAATCTGAAGGCAAAATAACACTAGTAAAGCGACTTACAGATGTAGAAGAGGGAGTAAAAAACTGAATACCCGTGTTATCTTTTACTTTCTTTTCTTTCTTATAAGTACCTGCAACTTCAATAACACTACCATTTGGTTGATAGCTAATATCCTTTACATTTCCATTTTTAATTTCTTTAACTAGCTCAGTATAGTTAATTTGTTGACTACGACCTACAGAACTTCCAGCTGAAAAATACTGAAAACCTGTAATAACAACAACAATAATTAAAATATATAAGAAAGGATTTTTTATAAAACCATTATTTTGTTTATTTTTCATCTATCTATCAATATACCTTTTTATTTTGTATAAACTTCTTCTTTTAAAACACCTACATAGGGAAGATTCCGATAATTTTCATCAAAATCAAGACCATAGCCGACTACAAATTCATTTGGAATCGTAAAGCATGTGTAATCTGCTTCAATATTAACTTTTCGCCCTTCAGGCTTATCCAAAAGTGTGGCAATTTTAACAGATGCAGCCTTTTTTTCTTTAAATAATTCACAAAGACTTTTCAATGTTTTTCCTGTATCGATAATATCCTCAACAAAAAGAATATGACGTCCAGTAACATCTTGATCAATGTCTTTTATGATATTAATCACACCACTACTAGCAGTTCCGCCATGATAGCTTGACACTAACATAAAATCCATTTCAATGTGGGTATCAACATGCTTTATCAGTTCTGCCATAAAAGGAACAGAGCCCTTGAGAATTCCTACAAAAATAGGATTTTGCCCCTCATAATCACTAGTTAATTGAGCCCCTAGTTTTTGGGCTGCTGTTACGATCTCATCATGTGAAACCAAAACTTTCTTAATGTTTTGTTCTAGCATCTCTTTTACCTATCTAAATTTTGTATATAAAGTTTGTTATACATTATATCATTTTTTTGACTCTTACTCAAATCACTTGTTACGATTCCAGCAATTGCTAAAATTTTTCCATTTTGCTCAATAATAATAGCATTTTTTCTTTGATCTATAGGGATTTTTTGATTAATAAAATAACGACGAAGCTTTTTATGGTGTTGGTTCAAAATAATTTCATCTTGTTCTTTTCTATGTCGAAGTAAAACTTCTGTTTCACGTGAAACAAACACTTCTTGGATTTCTTTTCCACGAAGTTCTTTTCCAAAAGAAAAGCGATAATGACCATATTCCACAATGTCGTTATATTTTAACAAAATTGAATCTTCTTTTAAATCAGACTGTGGACTGATTTTACGAATCTCAAAATAATCATAATTTTTATATAATTCATAATCTGATTTAATCAATTGAGAATAGTTAGATTTTTTATTCAAAATAGTTAAAAGATCAGCAAACTGTGCTTTGCTTACTTGTAAATCAGGAAATTTCTTTAAATAAGTCTGTAGCAAAAAACTTTGTACACAATAAGGTTGGTATTGGAATTCCTTTACATTTGTTAATTCAATATTCTTCGTTAAATATGCTAATGCATCTTGCATTTGAGAAATCTCTGTTCCCAATTCTATTAAATGTTTTTTTAGTTGTGGATTTTCTTTTTCCAAAATTGGGAAATAATCGTTTCGAATCCGATTGCGCAAGTAATGATTCTCTTGATTTGTCCAATCTTCAAAGTGAAAAATAGTAGGGAAATCTGATTTTTGAAAAGAAAGCAACGGTCGTATCAATTCTCCATTTGCAAATTTTTGTTTTTCTTTCATTCCTGAAATATGAAATAAACGACTGCCACGCAAAATTCTCATAAAAATTGTTTCTGCTTGGTCATCAGCATGATGTGCTGTTACTAATGCCGTACATTGTTCCTCTTTCATGATTTTTTTGAAAAAAGTATACCGAAAGTCACGTGCTTTTTGTTCTGAAAATGGACCAGAAAAACTCGATGTAAAAATCTTTACACCAAGTTTCTTTGCTATTTTTTTTAGTTCTTCTTCCTCAAAATCAGATTCTTTTCTCACTCCATGATTAATATGAGCAAGTAAAATTTCTATTTCTAATTTTTCACGATACTTATAAAGCCAGTCAAACAAGGTCATAGAGTCTAGTCCACCAGAAATAGCAAGTAAAATTCTTCTATGATATTTAAAATAGCC
Organism: Streptococcus sp. HMSC034B05; assembly: GCF_001809055.1. NCBI lineage: Bacteria > Bacillati > Bacillota > Bacilli > Lactobacillales > Streptococcaceae > Streptococcus > Streptococcus sp. HMSC034B05. The sequence goes on from NZ_KV795627.1 coordinate 4,207, forward strand.
TTTTTTTTGCACCAATTGAAAAAATCGTTGTTCCATCATTTCAAAACCTCATAAACATCATCTGCTATTTGAGAAATGGTATCATAATCAGAATGATTTGTAAAAATAGACAGAACAAAAGGAGAGCTGGCATAAACAAGAGCAACATCATGCTTAAAATCATAAGCATCCCCAATTTTATGGGCAACTTTTACATTTATATTTTTAGAAATACGCTGCTCATCAAAATTTGTTTGCGATAATGCATTGATAATATCACCATTTTGTTCATAGATAGCTTCCATCACATTTCCTGCCATCTTTGCTGAAGCATTGCGTTTTTCCACATCCCATTTTTTCCCAGCAATTTGCTTAATTGTTGTTTGATAAGTACTGTCTGATTGATTAGTAATATAATATCCTAAAATATTTGTAGCTGCATTATCTGATTCTTTTGCAATATGGTTCATCAAATCTTGAATGCTGTAGTCCTTATTATCTGATTTTTTAGAAATGCTTCCACTACCTTCGGTATCATAAGCACCTGAATAGTCATTTACAGCAGGGATATATTTTAAACCAGAGGATAGCCTATATTTTCCTTCATTTAATTGCTTCTGAGCATAATAAAGAATAAGAAGTTTTGCTACACTAGCAGAATACATTTCCACGTCTGGGTTAATACCAGCAGTTTTTCCAGAATTTAGTTGTTTTACATAGATAGAATAGTCTGTTTTATTGTACTTACTTCTTAAAATTTCTTGAACTTTATCCATACGATTGTCTGTATCAGACAGATATTTCATATCAATCCAACCTTTGCCTTCAACATAAGCATACTTTCCCGATGCTGTCTCAGCCAGTTGAGTAATTTTCACTGAATGATAAGGTAGCAGATTTGTCTTAACTTCTTTTGTTCCGTTTACAAAAGCTTGATTATAAACTACAAATGACGGCTTGAGCCACATTGTTTGAAAAACAGCTATGCTTGATTGAACAACATCATCATAAATCATTCGTTTATCAGCAGGAACGAATTTTCCATCAGCGAGTTTAAATACTGGAATACCTTGTTCATTGACCTGTAATTCAGAAAGTTTAATTGATGTATTCGGAGTTAAATTCCCAGCTACTTTTTCCAATTTTAATGATGTATAAGTTGGAATTTGCTCATAAACATTTGGATTTGTTGGAAGATCAGTATAATAGTTACTGTATATCGTACTAGTGATTTCATACTGTTGCTTTGCAGTCAGTTCTACATCTTGTTCTGTACTTACTACTATGTTTGCAGTGAAGAATGTCGGCAACAATAATAGAAATAATAACTTACGCATAATCTCCCCCTTCCTTTTTGAACTCTTCTAATTTCAAAGCTTGATTCTTTTTGGACAACTCTTCTAATTTTTCATCTGAAAACTCCAAAAATTGTTCAACTGTTTGTAATAAATTTTCCATTTTTACTGTGGCAACAATCCTGGGATTGTATAAACACGTTCTCCTTGCTTAGAATAATAGTATTTGGCGCGTGCATACTTAGCAGCATATTCTTCATCTTTTAATTTATTAGCAAAAGCTTTTTGAGATTCTTTTTCGTTACTTATTTCTTCATATTTCTTTTGCAAATGTGTCAATTGTGATCGACGTTCTAGTAAATTTTGATAACTTTGAATCAAATTAAATGTCGGTAAAATAAACAATAAGATGACTAAAATCAATACCCAACCCATAAAGCGATTCTGTTTTCTTCTTTCCTGCTCTAAATAACGGCGATGTTGATTTTCATCTCGTATATAGCGATTATTTAATTGAATAATATTTCTAGCCATCTACTTCTACCTTTGTTTCTTTTATAATGTCATACATTTTAGCGGCGTCTTCTTTTTTCGTGCTATCTTTCATTTCCAGAACACGGACTAATAAAATTTTATTTCCAAAACGAATCTCTATTTCATCATTGATTTTTAAATTTGCTGAACTTTTAGCTAAAATTCCATTTACTTTGATTCTTCCCTTATCGGCTACTTCTTTAGCGACAGGACGACGTTTTATAATACGGGATACTTTCAAATATTTATCTAATCTCATAAAGTTACCTCAATTTATTATTTTACCATTTTTTAAAAAAATATTATAGATGAAAGTGAAACTTTACAGAATTGTAAAGTTAGCAATCTTTCTTTTGATTTTTAATTTCTACTAATTTTTCAGAAAATTGCAGAAGTTCTTCTAAAATTTTATAATCTTTTTTATTTTTTACATTAAATATAACTTCAATCAATCCTTTATTTTCTGAAATTCTTGCTTGTAAATCTGTTACGGAAAGGGCTTCAAAATAATCTTGAGTTAAGAAAAAACGTTGAGAAATTTTTTCAAACCGAACCACTACAGATTGTTGTTTTCTCTCAATGAGTTGCACAAAAACTTGATCTAAATAAAATTTTATAAGACCAATTTCCAATAGAAAGGCAACAACATCTGGATATTCTCCAAAACGATCAATCAACTCATTCTGTAATTCTTCATAATTTACACGACTGTCAATCTCATGAATCCGTTTGTAAATTTCAATTTTTTGCCTTTCATCAGCAATATAATCACTAGGAAGATAGGCATCAATTTGTAAATTAATTTCAGCATTTCCTTTTTTCCTTTTTGTCTCTTTTCCTTGTCTCTTAGCAATAGCTTCCTCCAGCAATTGAGAATACATTTCAAATCCAACAGAATCAATAAAGCCAGATTGTGAACTTCCTAAAATATTTCCTGCACCACGAATGGATAAATCACGCATAGCAATTTTAAAACCAGAACCCAATTCTGTAAAACCTTTTATAGTTTCTAAACGTTTTTCAGAAACTTCTGTTAAAGACTTGTCAGGATGATACATGAGATAAGCATATGCAATACGATTACTACGACCAATACGCCCTCGCAATTGATATAAAGTTGATAATCCCATGTGATCTGCATTTTCAATAAAAAGAGTATTAACATTAGGAATATCAACACCAGTTTCAATAATCGTCGTTGTTACTAGAAGATCATATTCCCCATTGATAAAATCAAGTAAAGTACTTTCAAGAAGAATTTCACTCATTTGACCATGCACATATCCAATAGAAGCCTCTGGAATCAGTTCTTTCAATTCTGAAACTTTTTGCTCCATTGTGTCAACTTTATTGTAAAGATAGTAAATCTGCCCCCCTCGACCTATTTCTCTTAAAACTGCATCTCTAATGACTGTTACATTATTTTCTAAAACATAGGTTTGAACTGGATAGCGATTTGTTGGAGGAGTTTCAATAACTGATAAATCACGTATACCTAACATAGACATGTGAAGCGTACGAGGAATAGGGGTCGCCGTCAAGGTTAAAACATCAACTTTCGTTTTCAACTCTTTTAATTTTTCTTTATGTTTAACTCCAAAGCGTTGTTCCTCATCGATAACAATGAGTCCCAAATCAGCAAATACAATATCTTTTGACAGGAGGCGATGTGTTCCAATAATAATATCCACCTGCCCTTTTTTTAGTTTTTCTAAAATTATTGTTTGTTCTGATTTACTTTTAAAACGACTTAATACTTCAATATTAATAGGAAAATCATTGAAACGTTCCTTAAAATTCGTATAATGTTGTTGTGCTAAAACCGTAGTGGGAACTAAAATTGCCACTTGTTTATGATCGTTTACTGCTTTAAAAGCAGCTCTCATAGCTACTTCCGTCTTTCCAAAACCAACATCCCCCACTAAAAGACGATCCATAGGATGATCACTTTCCATATCTTTTTTAACTTCTTTTATAGAACGCAGTTGATCTTCTGTTTCTACATAAGGAAAATCATTATCAAATTCTTGCTGATAAATATCATCACTAGAAAACGCAAATCCCTTTAGTTGACTTCTTTCTGCGTAAAGTTTGATTAAATCCTCAGCAATATTTTCGACCTGATGTTGCACTCTCTGTTTATTTTTTTGAAAACGCCCATCATTTAATTTATTAAGCTTAGGCGCTTTACCATCACTCGCAACATATTTAGATAGTAAGTGAATCTGATCAACAGGAATAGAAATACGATCTGCATTTTGATATTGAATAGTAAGATAATCACGATGAATTCCTGAAATTTCAATCGTTTCAATTCCTAAATATCGACCGATTCCATGAACATTATGAACAACATAATCTCCTTTTTCCAGCTCATTATAATTTTTCAAACGTTCAGCATTAGAAATATTTTGCCTGCGAATTTTTCGTTTTACTTTTTTTTGCAGAATATCATATTCAGTGATCAAAACGATTTTTTCGTCTACAAAATTAAATCCTTGAATTAAACGTCCTTCTACTAATTGAACAGCATGTTTATGAATTTTAGTATCATTAACATAATCAAGTGGAATTTCATATTCTTGTAAATTTTTATGTAAACTTTGTAAAGTCAATAAAGAATTTGATTGTATAATAACTGTATAGTTAGATTTTTTATATCGACTAATTTCCTCTTTCAAAAGCTGAAATTGACTAAAAAATTCCTGCATAGGATACTCATTAAACTGATAAAGAGAATCAAATTTTAAATTTCCTAATCCTTTATGAAAATTTGAAAAGAGGGTAGCTGGTTTATACTTTCTAAATATTGAATATGTATCTGCAAAATAAGATTGATTTGCAACAGCTTTGCTTTTTTGTAAACTTTCTGTCAATAAATTTGTTGCTTCTAATTGAAATTGAGCATTCTTATTCATGATCTTTTGAAAGTCATCAAAGAAAATTGGGCTATGTTTTGGAAGATAATCAAGAATTGTCCATTCATTTTGATAAAAATAAGACAATAATTTTCTAATATCAGCATGTTGAGTCTGTTCTTTTATACTAGTTAAAATTTCCTCTAAATAGGATTTCAACGTCAAATCTACAGTTTTTTCTATAAGATTTTCTATTTTTTTCTGTGCATTTCTATAATTTACTTTAGTAAATATGATATCTGTAGCAGGATGAATACGCACATGTTCTACATTTTGAATAGAAATTTGATTTTCAGGATTAAATAGACGAATACCATCAACTTCATCACCAAAAAATTCAATTCGAAAAGGCATTTGACTAGAGCGCTCAAAAATATCTAAAATATCACCTCGAAGACTGAACTCTCCTTGATTCAATACTTGTGATACTTGTTTATAACCTGAATTTGACAATTGATGAATCAAATCTTTTAATTCATATTCACTTCCTATTTTCAAATTAATATAAGCCGAATTAAAGTTAATGGGATTAGGTAAAAATAGTTGACTAGCAGCCACATTAACTATTAAAAATCCTGATTGTTGAGAATCTAATAAGAAATCTAGAGCTTCTAGACGAGCAAAAATCTTTTCTTGAGAAGAGAAGACAAACTCAGCTAATGGAGTATCATCTGCAAGAAATGTATATACTTTTTCCTCTCCCAACAATTCAATCAAATCACTAGAAAGTTTCTCCGCTTCACTATAACTAGACGTTAAAATCAGAATTTTATGATTCTCCTCTACACAAGAGGCCATGGTGATAGCCTTACTTGAAGATGACAATCCCATCAATAGTTGTCGAGTTGATTTATTTAGATTTTTTTGCCAATCAGCTATTTGTTTATTTTGATTAAAAAACTCAATAATATCCATTTTTTATCCATTGTATTGTTGCATTGTTTGTTCAAAATCATTAGACTGTAAATAATACTTTACAGCATCGTCAACCTTGTCAAGTGTATTTAAAATTATAGCATAATCTTCTTTTGCAAATTTTCCTAACACATGGTGAATAATTGTCATATTATTTTTGGGACGACCAATACCAATTTTAATTCGTTTAAATTCTTGAGTTCCAATATGTTTAATAATTGATTTGATACCATTATGCCCACCAGCAGATCCTTTCGTCCTAAGTCGTATTTTTCCTACTTCCATATCTAAATCATCGTAGATAACTACTAAATCCTCAATATCTAATCCATAATAGGATAAAAGAGCATGAACAGCCCTTCCACTCTCATTCATAAAAGTTGTCGGTTTTACAAAATACACTTTCTCACCATTAAAAAAGGTAGAAGCTAGTTCTGCTTGAAAAATTTTATCAACTGTAAATGTTAATTGTTTTTCTTTACATAGTTTGTCAACCATCATAAATCCGATATTATGTTTTGTCTCAAAATATTTTTCTCCAGGATTTCCTAACCCTACAAACATCTTTACCATTTTTTACCTCCAAAAAGACCAAAAGGGCTGGAAAAGTTTTTCCAACCTTATTTATATTTAATTTACATTACTTTACACATTAAATCTAAATTCCATAATATCGCCATCTTGAACGATATATTCTTTTCCTTCTTCGCGTAGCCGTCCTGCTTCCTTGACTGCTTTTTCACTCCCATATTTTACTAAATCATCATAAGACATGGTTACAGCACGAATGAAGCCTTTCTCAAAGTCTGAGTGAATAATTCCAGCTGCTTGTGGTGCTTTTATGCCACGTTTAAATGTCCAAGCTCGAACTTCCTTTTCTCCTGCTGTAAAATAAGTTCCAAGTCCTAATAAATGATAAGCTGCTCTGGTTAATTTATCAACTCCAGATTCATCTAAGCCCATTGCTTCTAAAAATTCCACCCTATCTTCATCATCAAGTTCAGAAATTTCTTCTTCAGCACGCGCAGATATGACAACTACCTCTGCATTTTCAGTTGCTGCAAATTCGCGAATTTGTTGAACATAATCAATATTATCAGGATCTGCTACCTCATCTTCACCAACATTAGCAACATAAAGCACTGGTTTTGTGGTCAATAAAAATAATTTTTTGACAATCTTTTGTTCTTCCTCATCAAATTCAATGGTACGAGCTGATAAACCATTTTCCAAAACTGGCTTAATTTTTTGCAAAACATGAAACTCAGCTACTGAATCTTTATCTTTTTGGGTTCGAGCAACTTTTTCCACACGTGCATAGCGTTTGTTGATACTTTCCAAATCTGCTAAAATCAACTCAAGATTAATTGTTTCAATATCAGCCATTGGGTCAACAAAACTCGACTCACGTCCTTGCTCACGCATAACATTTTCATCATCAAAAGCCCGCACTACATGAACGATAGCATCTACTTCACGAATATTAGCTAAAAATTTATTACCAAGGCCTTCACCCTTCGACGCTCCCTTGACAATACCTGCAATATCTGTAAACTCAAACGTTGTTGGTACAGTCTTTTTAGGAACAATAAGTTCTGTCAACTTCTGTAAACGGACATCTGGTACTTCAACCATACCAACATTAGGGTCTATCGTCGCAAAGGGATAGTTAGCTGCTTCTGCTCCCGCTTTTGTAATTGCATTAAATAAAGTGGATTTTCCAACATTAGGCAATCCCACAATTCCTGCTGTTAAAGCCATTTCGCGCTTCCTTTCATCTTTTCAATTCAATAAATCATTATACCATATTTACAGCCATTTGACTTACAACTTAATCATTTTAATAAAATATTGCATTTACCTCATAAAAATATTATAATTTTATTAAGCTATAGGAGGTAAATACCATGAAAAAAAGTTATTTTAAACAATTGTTACTTGGCTTTGTTACAATTGTTTCACTAATTATCCTTGGAGCATGTGGAGCCCAAGAAAAAACAATGTCATTCCAAAGAATTGATCAAAATTTACAATATGACTTACGATTAACTTATTATTATAAAGGAGATATTGTCACAAAACAAACTACTGATTCATTTTGGTCTTATAAAACATTAGGAGCTACTAAAAAAGAAGATGTTAAAGATAGAATTGATAAAGCTTCACAAATGTATCAAAATATTAAGGGGATTAAAGAAAAAGTTGTTTATGAAGATAAAGGAGTTAGAGAAAGTTTAGAAATTAACTTCAATAAAGTAGACTTTGATAAATTAGTAAACTTACCTGGAATGTACACAGATAAAAATACAAGAAAATCTAAAAAAGTTAGCATGAAAGCTAGTAAAAAGTTCTTAACAAGTAAAGGTTTTAAAGAAGTTACAGATGGTAAATTTGAAAAATTAAAATAAAATCAAAACGGGTGGTTTATTTGTCTTGCACCTTACGGAGCGAGATGGACTGAAAGTCACATAATTATGAAAAAAGTTCTAGGAAATTAATTTCCTAGAACTTTTTTCAATTTTCGTCCAAAATCATATCGGCTCATCATCACAATATGTTGACAATTTGTACAGCGAATTTTAATATCTGCACCTACTCGAATAATTTCCCAACGATTTGCTTTTTTGCCTGTGGATTTAATGATACAAGCATGTGGTTTTTTCATTTCAACAAAATTTCCTACATTATACATTAATTTGTTCTCACTGGTGTAATCAATTGAATAAAGTTTTCTGTGTCATCATTTGGTACCAAAGTGAATGGGCGAACAGCTGAAATAAAGCTGATTGTAACTTTTTCACTGTCAATAGCTTTTAAAGAATCAATTAAATAAGTTGGATTGAAACTAATGGTTAAATCTTGACCTGAAATACTTTCAGTATCAATTTCTTCATTCACACGTCCAACTTCAGGGGAGTTAACATGTGCACTAACTACACCATTTATAATTTCTAATTTTACTGTTCCATTTTGAGTCGCATTTGAAAGAAGACGTGCACGTTCCATTGCATAACGAAGATTGTTAGTATCAAAAGTAATTATGTTATTAAAATCAGTTGGAATTAAACGATCGGTATCAGGATAGTTTCCTTCAAGAAGCCGTGTATAAAAGCTAATATTTTCACTTCTAAAGAGCAATTGATTATTTGTGAAGTAAATTTCTACTGTTTCAATATCATCCGTAAAAACGGCTGAAAATTCACGTAAAGAACGACTAGGAATAACAACATCAAAGTTATCTCCATTTTTTTCTAAAATAATTTGCTTTTGACTCATCCGATGAGAATCTGTTGCAACTGTCTTTAAATTTTTATTTTCTGTTAAGACAAAATGAACTCCTGTTAAAATCGGACGACTTTCTTGTGTACTAGCTGCAAAAGCTGTCTCATTAATGATATTTTTAAGAACACTTGTTTCAAGAACCAAGGGATTACTTGCTGAAATTTCTTGAATACGAGGATATTGATCTGCATCTTTTCCTTTTAAAGTGATTTCTGATTTTCCACTTGTTAGGACAATCTGCTTTTGATCAATTTCTTTAAAATCAAGTGTTATATCAGGAAGACTTGATACTACATTGATGAAAAAAGTTGCTTCAAGTAAAATAGAGCCCGAAGAAGTTACTAAAAGCCCTGCATTTTCGTTTTTAATTGAAATAAAATTTTCAATAGAAATTTGACCATTAGAGCCAATCAATGTAATCCCTTCATTTGTGACATCAATTTTTACTGTAGAAAGAATTGGTATAGCATTTTTGTGACTAATAGCCCGCTTGGTGGTATTTAAAGCTTGTAAAAATAAATTTTTATTGATTGAAAAGTTAATCATAGAAACTCCTTTTATTATTTTATGATTATTAAGTTAGTAGTAATAGTAGTTTGTGTGAAACTTGTGGAAAAGTTTTCAAATTAGTGTTCGAGTGCAGAAATAAACTTGTTTATAAATTGTGAATAACTTTAACTCTTTTTCTACGGTTATACACAATTATTTGATTTTATTCTTTATATTTTCTATTTCTAAGCGAAGATTATCATCTGTTTCGAGCATTGTTTTAATTTTTCCATGAGCATGTATAACTGTTGTATGATCTTTGCCGCCAAATTCTCTTCCAATTTTTGGAAGGCTATTATCAGTTAACTCACGAGCAAGATACATAGCTACTTGTCTAGCAAGAACAATATTTTGAATACGACGACTTCCTTTCATTTCTTTAACGCTAACGCCATAGAAATTTCCAACTTCTGTTTGGATTTTATCAATTGGAATAACTAACATTTGACTTGCATCTTGTTTTCGAGCTCGAATAGCTTCAGCAGCAACATCAATTGTAATTTCTTTAAGATTTTTCACTCTGGCCATGAGAGAAATATCATTTAAGGCACCTTCTAAATCTCGAACATTTGAATCAAATTGACCTGCTAAGTATTCCAAAGTATCATTTGGAAAAATATAGTCTAAATCTTCTATTTTATTGCGTAAAATGGCAACTCTTGTTTCGAAATCTGGTGGGGTAATATTTTGAGTTAATCCCCATTTAAAGCGCGTGACTAAACGTTCTTCGAGATTATCCAGATGGTCAGGACTACGGTCACTTGTGAGCACAATTTGTTTATTGTCCCCATGCAAAGCATTAAAAGTATTAAAAAATTCTTCTTGAGTGGAAACCTTCTTTCCTCCCAAAGACTGAATATCATCAATCAATAAGAGATCAAGGCTTCGATAAGTTCTCTTAAAGCTTTCCATTTCACCTAATCGAAGGTGTTCTAAAAAGTCGTTGATAAAAGTCTCAGCAGGAATGTATTTTACTCTGGCATCTGGTATATTTTCTAAAATTTGATTTCCAATTGCGTTTAGTAAATGGGTTTTTCCTAAGCCTGGACCACCATAAATAAATAACGGATTATAAGTTGTTGCCAAATTTTCAGAAACAGCAAGTGCAGCTGATAGTGCCCAAACATTTCCATCACCTTGAACAAAATTATCAAATGTATATTTTGTTTTTAAACCAGTTTCAATAGGAGGAAGGCTTGGTGTAATTACTGAATGATTTGTATTTGTTGACTGATTAACCTCATCCTTCTCTTCTTGAAAGATATAATGCATTGTAATTTGATTATTGTACACTTCAAAACCTGCAGTAATGATAACATCTGCTAAATTTTGTTCCCAAAATAATTGTTTGACTGTACTATCGAGAAGTATAGTAGCTTGAAAATTTTCAACTTTAATTAATCGAGCTCCTGCAACGAAATAATCATACGTATTTTTTTTGATTTGTTTTTGAGCTAATTCTAAAACACGCGCCCAAAAACTAGTTTCTTGTGCCATAGAAAACCTTCTTTGCTAATTCAGTTTTTTTGTCTTCTTTTAATAATCTATAAAAAATATTTTACCATAAACTGTAAAAGTTTTCCACAATCTGTGGAAATAAATTCACATTGTTCTTTCGAGTTTTCCACAGATTGTGAATAAAACAATTTTCCTGTGATTTATCAAGATTTTCTTATAAAATAATAGTGGATAATCCTGTGAGTTTAAAAAATAAAATTAACAGCCTTATTTAAAGCTATCAATAATTCTTTGATATTCTTCTTGACTTGAAAAGTGAATACAGATTTTTCCAGATTGCGATTGCTTAGAAAATTGGAGTGAGATTTCTGTACCGAATATCTTTTTTAATCTGTTTTCTTCTTCTTTGAGAAAAAGTTGGTACTTGTTTTTTGCTGAAGTCTTTTTTTGATGTGGATGCAATTGTTTTTCTAGCTGTCGAACTGAAAGTTCTTGAGATAGGATTTTAGTGAACCACTGATTTTGCTCTTTTTCTGATAAGTTGATAAGTAAACGAGCATGTCCTTGAGAAATTCTTCCTTCTTTTATCGCTTCCATAATATTAAGAGGTAAGTTTAATAAACGGACAGAATTTGTAATATAAGGACGTGATTTTCCCATTGTTTGAGCGATTTCTTTGTGTGTCAACCCTTTGTCAATTAAATATTGATAAGATTGTGCTTCTTCTATAGGATTTAAGTCTTCTCGTTGTAAATTTTCAATAATGGCTTGCTTCATCATTTCATCATCTGTTACTTCTTTTATAATAGCTGGTATATTAGTTAAGCCTGCTAATTTAGCAGCTCTAAAACGCCTTTCACCAGCTAATAATTCATAACCAATTATTGGAGATTTTCGTACAATGATGGGCTGAATAATCCCATGTTCTTTTATAGAATTAGCAAGTTCAGCAATTTTTTCTTCTGAAAATTCTTTTCTTGGTTGATAAGGATTTGTTTGGATGTCATTGAGTGTAATATATTGATATTTTTCCATGTTTATATAGAATAACACACCTTTACAATTCTGTAAAGATGTGTTAATAAAGTGTCAATTATTTGAATCTAAATCTTTTGTAGATTTTGTCAGCTTAATAGTAGTTGTTGTTTCTTTTCCATTACGATAAAATGTAATTTTTATATCATCACCAATTGAATGTTTGTATAAAGCAGATTGTAAATCACTTACTGAGGAAATGTCTTTGCCATCTACTTTTGTAATAACATCATATTTTTGAAGCTTTCCTGCTGCAGGCATCCCAGCTTGAGCTGAACGTACAACAACCCCACTAGTTACTTTGGATGGGAGTTTTAAGCGTGATAAATCTGAATTAGACAGATTAGTGATGTCGATCATTTGGATTCCTAGAGCTGGTCGTGTAACAGTTCCGTTTGCTTCTAATTGATTGATAATATTAATAACATCATTAGATGGAATGGCAAAACCTAATCCCTCAACAGAAGTTCCACCGTTGCTAGCAATTTTACTTGAAGTAATACCAATTACTTGTCCTTGGATATTTACAAGTGGACCACCAGAATTCCCTGGATTGATAGCTGTATCAGTTTGGATAGCTTGTGTTGAAATAGTTTGACCGCTTTCAGATTTTAAAGACACATTACGATTTAAGCTAGAAATAATTCCTTGTGTCACAGTATTAGCATAATTTGATCCGAGTGGACTTCCAATCGCAATAGCTGTTTCACCAACAGTTAATTTACTAGAATCTCCAAACTCAGCAACTGTTTTTACTTTATCAGCACTAATACGAACAACAGAGATATCAGAATAAGTATCTGAACCTATAATTTCTCCAGGAACTTTATTCCCATCAGCCAAACGAATATCAACTTTTTTAGCACCATTAATAACATGGGTATTGGTCACTAAGTAGGCGTATTTTCCGTCTTTTTTATAAATAACCCCAGATCCTTCACTAGCCACTTGTTGAGAATTATCGTTATTAGTATTTGAATCATCATTTCCAAAAACACTATTTTGAGAATTATTATTAGCATAGGTAATAACAGATACAACTGCATCCTTTACTTTGCTTACAGCTTGTGTTGTAGAATTTGTATTTTTATAAGCAGTAGTAACTTTGTTAACCTTAGTTGTTGTAGAACTATTTGTTGATAATTTTGATGAGGTTAAGTTTCCAAATAAACCACCAATAAAACCTATAGCTAAGACCATGAAAAGCCATAATAATTTTTTTGTAAAATTTGAAGAATTTTTCATATCTTCCTCCTAGTTATTTCAATTACTGAAAGTATAAATAATTTATCTTAATTATAACTTAAATGTTTAACCTTATCCACAAATTGTGGATAACTTTCAAAATCTGTGACTTTCTTAGTAATTTATAAGGTTTTTGAAAAAAAATTTAAAGTTTTATCTTGTGAATAAGATGTGAAATAACTGTGGATATGATAGAATAGAAATATGAAAATAAAACTTGTAACTGTTGGAAAATTAAAAGAAAAATATCTTAAAGATGGGATTGCAGAGTATGCAAAACGCTTAAAACATTTTACTAAATTTGAGTTGATTGAACTTTCAGATGAAAAAACACCTGATAAAGCAAGTCACTTAGAAAATCAGCAAATTCTGGAGAAAGAAGGGAATCGTATTTTATCGAAAATAACTGATAAGGAATTTGTGATTGCTTTAGCTATTGAAGGTCAACAATTTCCGTCAGAAGAATTTAGTAAGATATTGAGTGATATAACCATTCGTGGAATTTCAAATATTACTTTTGTGATTGGAGGAAGCCTTGGCTTATCTAATACTGTTAAAAAAAGAGCTAATCTATTGGTGAGTTTTGGAAAATTGACTCTTCCTCATCAATTGATGCGATTAGTTTTAGTAGAACAAATTTATCGAGCATTTATGATTCAACAAGGAAGTCCTTATCATAAGTAATCTTGACGTTGTGGACTTTTTTTGTTAAAATGATAAAGCATTGGTCTCATAGCTCAGCTGGATAGAGCATTCGCCTTCTAAGCGAACGGTCGCAGGTTCGAATCCTGCTGGGATCATATAAGTTTAAAGGCACGAGAGAAGCGTGCCTTTTTCTATATCTGTGTAAAAAGTCTTTTGAGATGTAAAAATGTATCGTTTAGAGATTTTTTTAATTTGGTTTTAAAAATTTTGTATAATTACTTTGTAAGATTTCTTACAAAAAACAAACATTAAGGAGAATTTATGAAAAAAATTTTTAGCAAAAAGGAAATAACTAAAGTGGAAGTTGAATCATTTAAAGAACTTACTGATGAACAGTTAAATAAAATTGTTGGTGGAGATAGAAGAGATCCTAGAGGAATAATTGGAATTGGAAAAAAATTATTTGGTTAGGAGATTTTATTGTTATGAATCTGGATAAAATATTTATAATTATTTCTTTTATTATCGGAATTTTATCTTTTTCAGTTGTTCATAAAAAAATTAGTAAAGTGAAAATTATAGATTTTCGCTTTACTTTATTGTGTTTATGTTTATTTTTATTTTCAGCCTTTATAAATTCAATAAATTCCTTATTAGCTTATTTATGTTTATTATTAGAGCCTATTATAATTTACTTTTATTTTTATCGTTTTAAGAGATATGAGAAGTATATATCAGTTTTTGCAACCTTTTTAATTTATTCATCTGTAACCACTTCTGAAACCTTCTTTTCAGTCATTATTTCTTCTGTCACAGGTGATGAGTTTGTTGATAGATACTGGGGATTGTTCTATATTTTTATCAATATTATTTCTTTAATTTTTATTTTAAAAACTATTGATTATTTTAAGTTTAATTTTAAATATTTTAAAAAGGTTGATTTCAAAGATAAGATTGTACAGTTAAATTTTTATCTATTATTCATTCATTTTTTATTAAATGTATCGCATTGGCTTAGCAATATAAAAAGTTTAAATAGTTTTTCTAGTATGATTGCGACGATTTGCTTTTTGATGTTTATGTCAATTTTATTCTACTTACAATCTATTCGTGAAAAATATGAAAAAGAGGAGCAAATTAAACAAAAAGAACGAGAACAGCTACAACTACAAAAGTATACAGATGAAATTGTGAGTCTTTACAATGAAATTCGAGGTTTTCGTCACGATTATGGTGGGATGTTGGCAAGTTTCCAATCTGCCATTCATACAGGTGATATAAAAGAAGTGGAGCGAATCTATCAGGAGGTTCTCGTAAATGCTAATTTACAGCTTCGTTCTGATAAATATACGTATTTTGATTTAAATAACATTGGGGATTCAGCACTTAGAAGTGTTATTATACAAACCTTGTTTAAGGCACGTGATTATAATATAGAATTAACATTTGAAGTAAAAGATTTTGTCAAGCCTTTGCCGATTAAATTATTAGATCTCGTTAGAATGACAAGTGTTCTTTTAAATAATGCCATAGAAGGAGCAGCAGAAAGTTATCAAAAAACAATGAATGTTTCTTTGGTAGATTTGGATACAGAAACGATCTTAGTCATTCAAAATTCACGTAAAAAAAGACAACTAGACTTAGAAATGATTTATCAAACCGATTTTTCAACAAAGGGCGAGGGACGAGGTTTAGGTTTAAGCAATATCAAAGAAATTATTAATAACTATGAAGGAATTATTCTTGATACAAACATTGAGGATGAATATTTTACACAAGTAATGAGAGTAAGGAAAGAAGGTCTATAATGAAAGTACTAATATTAGAAGATGAAATTACACATCAAGTTAGAATGGAAACAACATTGGCAGAAATAGCTAAGGAAATGGGGATTCCGATAAAAGTTAAAATAACTGGAAAAGTAAGAGAATTTAAAGAATATATTGAAAACGATGAAGTAAATCAATTATATTTTTTAGATATTGATATTAAAGGTGAAGAAACAAAAGGGTTAGAAATAGCCAAATTTATACGGCATCACAATCCTTATGCCATTATTGTTTTTGTTACAACAAAATCAGAATTTGCTACTATGACGTTTAAATATAAAGTATCTGCATTGGATTTTGTTGATAAAAATTTGAATGATGCTGCTTTTAAAAAACATATAAAAGACAGTATTGAGTATACAAAAGCAACGTTGATTGAAAATAAAGATATGGTTGATTATTTTGAATATAGTTTCCGTGGTGGCGAGGTTAGAATGCCTTTTAATGATATTTTATATATTGAAACGACAGGTTCTTCTCATAAATTAAGAATTGTTGGTAAAAACTTTTTTAAAGAATTTTATGGTACGATTGCAGATATTCAGGAAAAAGACGAGAAAACACAGCGCTTCTTTTCACCTCATAAATCTTATCTAGTTAATATTGGGAATATTAAAGGTTATGATAAAAAAACAAGAGAAATTATTTTTTATGAAGATCACCGTTGTCCGATTACTCGAATGAAAATTGGAAAGTTGAAATCCATTTTAGAGGAGTCAAAAGGATGAATAAAAACTAAATTTTTAAATAAAAACTATTGACAAAGTTTTCCAAACTGGTATAATAGTATATGTTCTGTGAAAGAGCATATATGGTCCGTTGGTCAAGGGGTTAAGACA
Organism: Streptococcus sp. HMSC034B05; assembly: GCF_001809055.1. NCBI lineage: Bacteria > Bacillati > Bacillota > Bacilli > Lactobacillales > Streptococcaceae > Streptococcus > Streptococcus sp. HMSC034B05. Next base: position 20,730 of record NZ_KV795627.1, read on the forward strand.
CCGCCTTTTCACGGCGGTAACACGGGTTCGAATCCCGTACGGACTATATTATCCGGCATAGCTCAGTTGGTAGTAGCGCATGACTGTTAATCATGATGTCGTAGGTTCGAGTCCTACTGCCGGAGCTACGAAGCATTCATAAAGGATGCTTTTTTATATTAGTAATATATAATAAAACCCAAACTGTCTTTTTGTTCAGTTTGGGTTTTTAATTATAACAATTTTTTCTTTCGTATCTTATTATAAATAATAAAGAACGAGATTCCAGATAAAAATGCTATACTACCTTCTTTTAGGCCATTCGGGATAAATGTCAATTTAATTTTTCCCTCTCCTTTTTTTACATTAACCTTCATAAAGCCATTCTGTGCTCTTGAAATTTTGATTGTTTTCCCATTTTGCGTTGCAGACCAACCTTTATCATAAGGAATGGTGAAGAATAAAGAACTATTTCGTTGAGCTTGATAATATGCTGTTATTGTATTATATTTTGTTGTTACTGATACTTTTTGTTGTTGAATCTTGTTTATTGCTTGTTGAAAACGATTTGTATCAAGAGTATAAAATTCAGGACTATCAAACGAAACTTTTGAATTATCTGGAAAAGTTACTTTTACAGTTATGGTTTGCTTTTGATTAAAGTATCCAAGATTAAAAAAAGGAAAGACATTATTAGTACCATAATGCATTTTTTGATTGTTGTTTACAGTTATGTCAACTGATTTTTGGTTGTCATTTGAGAAAGTTAAGTTTGGTAAAGTTAAATAAACTTGACTATTTGCTGGAACTTCTAAAGTATAAGAGACACTGGCAAAAGAATCATGACCATTTTTATCTACTTCTGCAACTATTCTATTTCCAACCTGTTTAACATTATGATTACTTGTAGGAGTTAATCGGTGATAGTATTTTAAATTTAATCCAGAAAGTTGATTGAGAAAACGAGTTTGATTATCTAACGTTAAATGATTAAACTTTACATCTTTGTAAATTGAATTTGTTAGAAATGCTAGTGAATTAGCATTTCTATTTTCATAGAGTGTTAAATTATCTTTAGTCTTAATAGACGAAAAACCATATTTCTGAGGATTATTTGTTGAAATATTGTATTTTACTCCTAATAAGCTATCCATAATAATACTATTATTTTGATAACGTAAATTTAAATTCGTTCCAGATGATTTGAAACCGAGTTTATCAAGAATAGAACTAGCTGCAGTATTACGAACAGAAGAAAATTGAGAGATACCATTATAATTGTACTTCATGCTGTCATTTCCAGTTTGAATAGATAATTTTTCGGTTCTAAAGAAATTTAAGTTTTTCTTTTTACTATATTTAACGAGTGAATCAATAGATGTTAAATCTTGTTCATAAGCATTCCTACTTGCAAAGATCCATTCCTTTGCAATTCCTTCCATTTGATAAAAGCTATTTAAACTAAGTTCAAAACAAACAAATAATAAAGTAGAAACTGTAAATATTTTAGAAGGGATATATTTTTTTGTATAAGCCCAAAAAATTAAAAGATAGGCGACTAAAAACTCTAATGTTAAGATAAAATTAACGGAACCTAAAAATTTGTAATGTTTCTTAAAAATAAAAGTAGAAATAAACCCAAATCCTAAGATAGAAAAACTAACTAGAATATTTGTTAGTTTAAATTCCTTTAGACGTTCTAAACTTTCTGCAGCTAAGAAGATAATGACAATGGAAAATGTCCAAGAATAACGATGTAGAAACATATTTGGCGCATGCATACCTTGCCAAAATAAATCTAACGGTTGTAAAGAAAAGCTAGCTACTAAAATTGTAATTAAAAGAAAATAAGCAAGTTTCACGTGAAACTTAATAGATCGTAATGTAAAAAATAGAACTGCTAACAATAATGGAATGAGACCAACATAAATCATAGGAATAGAGCCATATTTAGTTGTGTCAAAAGCTCCAATGAAGTTTTTGGCAAAAATATCTAAATACCAACTTTTTTCAGTCAGTAAGGTTGTCACTTTTGTTAATTTTTCACCATGAGTTTTTAAGTCTAGAAAAGTTGGTAAAATCATGATAAGACTCGTTATCCCAGCTAAAATTGATACAATTGTAAAGTCCAGGAAAGATTTAATCCTAGTTTTAAAATCCCATGAAATTTGAACAATATACCATAGAATAAGAAAGAGAACCATCATGTATCCAAAATAATAATTTTGAATGAAAAGAATTGACAGAGATGTAAAGTAAAGAACATAACCTTTTTGGAATATCAAATAATGTAAACCAAGTAAAATAAGCGGAATAATGATGAAAACATCTAACCAAGTTTTTATTTCAAGTTGACTAACTGCAAAACTCATTAAAGAATAGGATGTTGACAGCATTAAAATATAATAAGGACAAATTTTTTTGAATATATTTTTAATGCTTATGAAACAAGTCAATCCCATCAAACCAAACTTTATCAGAGTAAATAAATATACTGCATCTGGCATATTTTTTAAATTGAAAAAGTAAACTAAAGGTGATAAGAAACTTCCAAGATAATAGCTAGATAAAGCATAAAAATTTAATCCAAGTCCACTTGTAAACGTGTAAAAAATACTGTCTGTACCATGCAAAATATTTCTTAAAGTAACATCGAAAATGACATACTGATGAAAACCATCTCCCAAAAGTGGAGAAGTGTCACTTTTCCAATAAATTCCATTTATAAAATAAGTTAAAAACAGGATAAAAAATGGAATAAAAAAGGCAAACAGATAATAATGTTTAAGAAGTTTTTTGATTTTTTTCATAGGTTATGATAAATAATAAACTGCTAAAAATTAAGGAACTGAATCTTTTATCAGCTCCTACTGTCGAAAAGGTTTAATCTTTCCAAAGGTTCTTGACTTTTTCTTGTACTTCTTGATTTTCTAAAAATTCATCATAAGTTTCGTCAATACGATCAATGACACCATTTTTAGAAAGAACAATAATGTGATTAGCAAGTGTCTGGATAAATTCATGATCATGACTAGCAAAAATAATAGATTCTTTAAAGTTTTTCAGACCGTCATTTAGGCTAGAAATAGATTCTAAGTCTAAGTGGTTGGTTGGATCATCTAATATCAAAACGTTTGATTTGAGAAGCATGAGTTTTGACAGCATGACACGAACCTTTTCCCCACCTGACAAAACATTGACAGGTTTGTTAACTTCATCACCAGAGAAAAGCATACGCCCTAAGAACCCTCGAAGGAAAGTATTGTCATCTTCTTCTTTACTTGCAAATTGACGGAGCCAGTCAAGAATAGATTCCCCACTAGCAAAGTCTTTGCTGGTGTCTTTTGGTAGATAAGATTGACTAGTTGTAACGCCCCACTTTACAGTTCCTTCATAGTCAATATCTCCTATAATAGCTCGAATCAAAGCAGTTGTTTGAAGGTCGTTTTGTCCAATCAAGGCTGTCTTATCTCCAGGACGCAGAATGAAGCTGATATTATTAAGAATAATATCGCCGTCAATCTTGACAGAAAGATTTTCGACTGTCAAGAGGTCGTTTCCGATTTCACGTTCTGCTTTGAAGTTAATAAATGGATATTTACGGCTTGATGGGACAATTTCTTCCAATTCAATTTTGTCAAGCATTTTTTTACGAGAAGTTGCTTGCTTAGATTTTGAAGCATTAGCAGAGAAGCGAGCAACGAATTCTTGCAGTTGCTTGATTTTTTCCTCAGCTTTAGCATTGCGGTCTGCTAAGAGTTTAGCAGCTAATTCACTAGATTCTTTCCAGAAGTCATAATTACCAACATAAAGTTTGATTTTACCGAAGTCTAAATCAGCCATATGGGTACATACTTTATTAAGGAAGTGACGATCGTGAGATACAACAATAACGGTGTTTTCAAAATCAATCAAAAAATCTTCTAACCAAGAGATGGATTGGATATCAAGACCGTTTGTTGGTTCATCTAGTAACAGAACGTCTGGTTTACCAAATAGAGCTTTAGCAAGAAGAACTTTTACTTTATCTCCATTTGATAATTCGTTCATATTTTGGTAGTGGAGGGTTTCAGGAATATGAAGATTTTGTAGCAATTGAGAAGCTTCGGTTTCGGCTTCCCAGCCACCTAATTCAGCAAATTCACCTTCTAATTCAGCTGCTCGGACACCATCTTCATCAGAAAAATCAGGTTTCATATAAATGGTATCTTTTTCTTTCATAATATTATAAAGATGCTCATTCCCCATGATAACTACGTCAATAACTCGATTTTCTTCATAGTCAAAATGATTTTGTCGAAGGACTGAGAGACGTTCATCTGGTCCGAGTGAGATATTTCCAGTAGTTGGTTCGATATCGCCAGCTAAGATTTTTAAAAAAGTTGATTTTCCTGCACCATTAGCGCCGATTAAACCATAAGTATTTCCTTTTGTAAATTTGATATTCACATCATCAAATAATTTTCGATCACTAAATCGTAGTGAGACATCCGATACTGTAAGCAATATTTTTCTCCTAACTCTGTAATTAGTTTCATTTTACTAGAAAATTTGACTTTTTTCAAATGATTCAGGGATAAAATATTACATTTTAGAATATAGAGAAGTAAGAAAAAATAAATAGATTTATAATAAATTTATAAATTTTTAGGAGGAAAAAATGAAAATTTTATTAATAAATGGTTATCAAAAGCATGATTTCTGTAAAGGAGAATTAAATTTTAGTTTGTATAATGTTATGTTGGAAAATTTACGACACAAACATGATATTCAGTTATCGTCAGTTGAGGACTACAACGTAATAAACGAAAGAAATAAATTTTTGTGGGCAGATTTGATTATTTTTCAATTTCCTATTTATTGGTTTAATGTGCCTGGAAAGTTAAAGCTGTATATGGATGAAGTTTTTGAATATGGTCAATTTTATTCGTTTGCAGATACTTATGGTCAAGGTGGTTTAATGAAAAACAAGGAGTACATCTTATCCACAACTTGGAATGCACCAGAAGAAGCGTTTAATAATCCGACTACATTTTTTGATGGAAAAGATGTTGATGATATTTTGATTTCATTTCATAAGACCATGGAATTTTGTGGTTTAAAGAAAAGAAAAACACTATCTTTCCATAATGTTGTAAAAAATCCTCAATTTGAATCTTACAAACAAACAGTAGAAGATTATTTTTTAAAAGAATTGTAAATACGATGTAAAGGAATAGTAAAGTGTTAGTTGTTTTTAATTTTAAAAATCAGATGTCAATCAAGCAACAATTAGAATTGTTAGAGAAGTTCAATCAACCAATAAAAAAGCAGCATCAATTGATTATAGCTCCTATTATACCAAATTATGATGAGTATCATTTTGACATCGCAGTTCAAAATTTGTCAATTAAAGGAAGAAATGTAGGTGATTTATCACCTAAACATTTAAAACATTACAATATAAACTATGCTTTTGTAGGCCATTTAGAAAGGCAAAAGTGTTTAAATGAAACAACAAGAATTATTCGATCAAAGCTTGACAATGCTTTACAGAAAGATATTGTCCCTATTATTTGTGTAGGAAATCATGAAAATCCTATTTTTGAATGCGCAACATATTTAGATGGTTTGAATCTTCAGGATAAACATATTATCATAGCTTATGAAATATTAAGTGCAACATTAAAAGGAAAAAAGGATTATTCATTTACAAAAGTTGAAGAAAGTTTCCAAGATTTAAAAGATTATTTAGATAATTCAAGTGTAAAGCTTGGGTTTACATATCAATTGATTTTTGGTGGTGGTGTAAACTGTGAAGATATTGAACAGATTTTAACCATTGGATTTGATGGTATTCTTATCGGAGATAGAATTGAAAGTTTGGTTGAAACCTACCAATATTTACTAAAAGATACTCTTGTATTGATGTAGAAAGACAAGGAGAAGAAAAAATGAAATCAATTTTAGTAACAGGTGGAGCTGGATATATTGGCTCTCATACTGTAAAGGCACTTTTAGATGCTGATTATGATGTGCATGTTTTGGATAATCTAGCATCAGGTGTCAGGGATGCGGTGGATGTAAGAGCGCACTTTAAAGAACTAGATGTTTATGATGAGCTGGCATTAAAAGATTATTTACAATCTCATAAAATTGATGCTGTATTGCACTGTGCAGGGGAAATCGTTGTTAGTGAAAGTATTGAAAATCCTAGTAAATATTTTGCAGCTAATGTAGCAGGCATGAACCATGTTTTAAAAGTATTATCAGAAGTAGGCATCAATAAGATGATTTTTTCATCAACGGCTTCAGTTTATGGAAATAATTGTATGGATAAACCAGCAAATGAGGATACGCTATTAAATCCAGTAAATCCTTATGCAGAGACAAAACTGATGGGAGAACGTATGATTTATTGGATGGCCAATCGTTATAATTGGAAATATGTTATTTTTCGTTATTTTAATGTTGCTGGTGCTGCTATGGATGCTTCAAATGGTTTGAGAGTTAAAAATCCGACACATATCATCCCTAATATTAATAAAACGGCTCTGGGACAAAATGATGCTTTAAAAATTTTTGGCGATGATTATGAAACGAGAGATGGTTCATGCATCCGTGATTATATTCATGTTTTAGATTTAGCTCAGGCACATGTAAAGGGATTTGACTATTTGTTTACAGATTCGTCAACGTCACAGATTTTCAATCTAGGAACTGAACATGGTTACACTGTCAAGGAGATATACAATACTGCAGAGCAAATTTTACAGAAAAAAATTCCTCATGAAATTGTCGCACGTCGTGTCGGTGATCCAGCAAGTGTGTTAGCAGATACTGCTAAAGTAAGAGAATTTTTAAATTGGCAAGCCTGTTATTCTTTGAAAGATATTATATTATCTGATTATAATTGGCGTGTGAAAGCTGGCAATTCCGTTGTCGAATAATTTTTAGAAGTGTAGAAATAGTTTCTACACTTTTTTCTTGAAAATGGTATAATATTATCAAGAAAATTCAAGGAGAATGTGATGTCAAAACCTATTATTTTAACAGGAGATCGTCCAACAGGGAAGTTACATATTGGTCATTATGTAGGAAGTTTGCGAAATCGTGTTTTATTGCAAGATGAAGGGAAATATGAATTATTTGTATTTTTAGCTGATCAACAAGCTTTGACGGATCACGCTAAGGATCCTAAGACAATTGTGGAGTCAATCGGGAATGTGGCATTAGACTATTTAGCTGCTGGCTTAGATCCTGAAAAGACAACTATTTTTATTCAAAGTCAAATCCCAGAGTTGTCAGAACTGTCAATGTATTATATGAATCTGGTATCACTAGCTCGTTTAGAACGTAACCCAACTGTCAAGTCAGAGATTGCTCAAAAAGGATTTGGTGAAAGTATCCCGACTGGTTTTTTAGTTTATCCAATTGCACAAGCAGCAGATATCACTGCTTTTAAAGCAAATTATGTTCCAGTAGGTAATGATCAAAAACCAATGATTGAACAGACTCGTGAAATTGTGCGTTCTTTTAATCATACTTATAGTTGTGATGTCTTGGTAGAGCCTGAAGGCATTTATCCTCAAAATGAAGCTGCAGGGCGTTTACCAGGGCTTGACGGGAATGCAAAAATGTCTAAATCTTTAAATAATGGTATCTATTTATCTGATGATATGGATACTCTACAAAAGAAAGTGATGAGCATGTATACGGATTCTGACCATATCAAGATTGAAGATCCTGGTAAAATTGACGGTAATATGGTTTTTCATTATTTAGATGTATTTGGTCGTCCAGAAGATATGCGAGAAATTACAATAATGAAAGAACACTATCAACAAGGTGGACTGGGAGACGTGAAAACAAAACGCTATTTATTAGAAATTTTAGAGCGTGAATTAGGTCCAATTCGTGAACGTCGTGTTGAATTTTCAAAAGATATGGGAGAAGTCTATACTATGTTACAAAAAGGTAGTGATAGAGCACGGCAAGTAGCTAGTCAAACACTTTTTGAGGTAAAGTCTGCTATGGGAATTAACTATTTTCAATAAAAATGAGCAAAACTATCACCTAACGTGATGGTTTTTACTTTTTATAAAATAGAGATTGACAAATACAGATAGAATGGTATCATATTAACAATAAATACGAGCTATGCTCAATAAATAAAGAAAAGAGGAATTTGTGGATGTCTAACTGGGACGTTAAATTTTTGAAAAAAGGTTTTACTTTTGATGATGTATTACTCATTCCTGCTGAGAGTCATGTTTTGCCAAATGATGCTAATTTACAAACAAAATTGGCTCAAAATTTGACACTCAATATTCCAATTATCACTGCAGCAATGGATACTGTTACAGAAAGTAAAATGGCCATTGCTATTGCTCGTGCTGGAGGTCTTGGTGTTATTCACAAAAATATGTCTATTGAGCAACAAGCAGATGAAGTTCGGAAAGTTAAACGTTCGGAAAATGGAGTTATCATTGATCCATTCTTCTTGACTCCGACTCATACGGTATCAGATGCAGAAGAATTGATGGAGCGTTATCGTATCAGTGGAGTTCCTGTTGTTGAAACTCTTGAAAATAGGAAGCTAGTTGGGATTATTACAAATCGTGATATGAGATTTATTATGGATTATAATCAACCTATCTCTGCGCATATGACGAGTAAAAATCTTGTGACAGCTCCTGTTGGAACAGATCTTGAAACGGCAGAACGGATACTTCATGAACATCGCATTGAAAAATTGCCGTTAGTTGATGACTATGGTCGTTTGTCCGGTTTGATTACAATTAAAGATATTGAAAAAGTAATTGAATTTCCAAATGCAGCCAAAGATGAGTATGGTCGTCTTTTGGTTGCTGGTGCAGTAGGAGTTACTTCTGATACATTTGAGCGTGCAGAAGCTTTATTTGAAGCAGGGGCAGATGCCATTGTCATTGATACAGCACACGGACATTCAGCGGGAGTACTTCGGAAAATTGCTGAGATTCGTGCACATTTTCCAGAACGAACGTTGATTGCAGGAAATATTGCCACTGCAGAAGGTGCGCGTGCGTTATACGATGCTGGAGTTGATGTTGTGAAAGTTGGAATTGGTCCAGGTTCAATTTGTACCACTCGTGTCATTGCTGGAGTTGGTGTACCTCAAGTGACTGCGATTTATGATGCTGCACAAGTTGCCCGTGAATACGGGAAAACAATTATCGCAGACGGTGGCATCAAATATTCTGGAGATATTGTAAAAGCTCTGGCTGCGGGAGGTAATGCAGTCATGCTTGGTTCAATGTTTGCTGGCACAGACGAAGCACCAGGTGAAACGGAAATTTTCCAAGGTCGTAAGTTCAAAACTTATCGTGGAATGGGTTCCATTGCTGCTATGAAGAAAGGCTCAAGTGATCGTTATTTCCAAGGTTCTGTCAATGAGGCAAATAAGTTAGTTCCAGAAGGAATTGAAGGTCGTGTAGCTTATAAAGGCGCAGCAGCAGATATCGTTTTCCAAATGATTGGGGGGGTTCGTTCTGGTATGGGCTACTGTGGAGCAGCTAATCTTCAAGAACTACATGATAAAGCACAATTTATCGAAATGAGCGGAGCTGGTTTGAAAGAAAGTCACCCTCATGATGTTCAAATAACGAATGAAGCTCCAAACTATTCTGTTCAATAAAATTATAAAAGCTCTGCACTATATGATGTAGAGCTTTTATAATTAACTAAGTTGACATCGTTGTAAATTTTAATAACATACACTTTACATGTTTTTTTTTGTTAAATTTCCTTCGTGAATTGAGAAAATTTTAATATCAGAAGGCATGTTTTGTAAATGTTCTAGAGTTGTTGTGGTGATAAATGTTTGGATGTTTTGGGAAATAGATTCAAGTAGATTAAGTTGACGGTTATTGTCAAGTTCACTCATGACATCGTCAAGTAGAAGAATTGGTTTTTCTTTAGTAACAGTTTCCATAAGCTCAATTTCTGCCAGTTTGAGAGATAAGACTACGCTTCGATGTTGTCCTTGACTACCAAAATTAGCATTCATATCATTGATATAAAAAGCAATATCATCTCGATGGGGACCAACTCCAGTAGTTTTTTTAAATAAATCTCTGCTACGACTTTGTTTTAATGCAATTCGAAAAGCTTCTTCTAGTTTATTGAAATCTGAAAGTCGAATAGAAGAGCAGTATTTAATAGTTAAATTTTCTAAATTATTTGAGAGTTCCAAATGTTTTTGCTGACCAAAGTATTCTAATTTTTTGAGAAATTCTATTCGATGCTGCATAATGCGGCAACCAAACTCTACTAACTGATCATCCAAGACAGTTAAAAAAGTCTCATCTATTGTTTTTGCTGTCTTTAAATAAGTATTTCTCTGTTTTAGAACATGATGATAATGTGATAAATCAGATAAATAAATTGGTTTAATTTGCCCCAACTCTATATCAACAAATTTGCGTCTAAGGGCTGGAGCTCCTTTAATCAATTGTAAATCTTCTGGAGCAAACAAAACAATATTCATATTTCCAATGTAATCTGATAATTTGCTTTGTTTTAGATGATTAACCTTTGTAATCCTTCCTTTTGGTGTCAAGTCAATCTCTAAAGAAATCTTTCCAGTTTGCTTGACAAGTTGTCCAGATACTTTTAAGGTGTCTTTAGAAAAATAAATTAAATCTTTATCTGAACGAGTTCGATGACTCCGTGTCAATGCAAGAAAATAGATAGCTTCTAAAATATTTGTTTTTCCTTGAGCATTTTGACCTAGAAAAATGTTGAGTCCAGGATGAAAGTCTATTTCAGTTAGCTCGTAATTGCGAAAATGTTGAATTTGTAAGTTTTTTAACCACATATTTAAATACCTGGGAAGCGGATAGGAGTTTTTTTATTAGATTTATTGGCTTTTTTATTTACTGTTGCTGGTTTACTTTTTTTGATACTTTTGTTCATTTCTTTTACAAGAGCGCCGACTCGTCTTTTTTCTAAAAGCTCTTTTTCGTGCTCAATTCTTTCCTCCTCATTTGGTGCAGTCAATAGTATTTCTAATTTTTGATTTGGAAGAGTGATGATATCGCCAATACGAATTTTCTTTCCGCGACGAGTTTCGAGATCTCCATTAAAATAAACTTGATTTTCTTGAAGAAAACTTTTAATAGCACCACCACTTTGAATGATTCCAACTTCTTTTAATAATGCTTGTAAAGTAATATATTCATCAAATAATTTGTATTTCATAATTCACCTCAATCTTTGTCATTATATCATAATTGGGTGAAAAGATGATATTAAAATTATTCAAACGTATCATGAAGAAAACGTTTTAAGATGAAAGAATAATACTTGAATGAGAAATTAAGCACTGTTTCGTGATATAATAGAGGTCAATAAAAAAAGAAGATGAGGGACGATATGGAGTTGGTTTCTGGAGTAGATCTCCATTTTATAACATCCAAAAAATTTAAAACCAATCGAATAAAAATAAGATTTTCAGCTCCAATGTCTATGGATACGATAGCGGGACGCGTACTGGCTGCAAATATGCTCGAAACAGCTAACGAAATTTATCCCACGTCACAGATCTTTCGTGAGCGATTAGCAAATCTTTATGGTGCGAACTTTTCAACAAGACTATCACGAAGAGGACTCATTCATTATGTAGATTTAGATATCTCCTTTGTTAGTGATGCATTTTTAAGTCGTAAAAATACATTAACAGGAGAGATACTTAATTTTTTAAAAGATAGCTTGTTAAAACCTTTAGTAGATGGAAGGGCTTTTAATCGAACTGTTTTTGAAGTTGAAAAGAAGAATGTACTTAACGATTTAAAAGCTGAAATTGAGGATCACTTTTATCACGCTCATCAAGAACTGAATAAATTATTTTATACAAAGCAAGACATGCAAATTCCTCATTTTGCCACATTAGATTTGGTTGAAAAAGAAACTCCAGAAAGTAGCTTTGCAGTTTTTCAAGACATGATTCAAAATGATAAGATTGACATATTTTTTATAGGTGATTTTAATGAGATTGAAGTCTGTGAACATTTAAAAATGTTTGGTTTACACCCTCGTCAACCTGAGTTACACTTGCATTATCATCAAGAATTTTCGAATGTTTTGAAAGAGGGATTGAAACAAAATGATGCTCATCAATCCATTATTGAATTAGGATATCATTTTTCAGTTCAATATGGAGATAGGAATCATATCCCTCTTGTTGTATTGAATGGACTTTTAGGTGGTTTTGCTCATTCAAAATTATTTGTTAATATTCGTGAGAAAGAAAGTTTAGCTTACACGATTTCAAGTAGTATTGATATTTTTTCAGGTATGATGCGTATTTACGCTGGGATTGACAGGAAAAATAGGACTAAAACAGTCAGTTTAATTTATCGACAAATTGCAGATTTGAAAAAGGGACGTTTTACAGATGAAGACTTAAATCAGACTAAAAAAATGCTTCGAAATACGATGCTCCTTTCTTTAGATAGGCAAAATACATTGATAGAACGAGCTTACATGGCGTCTGTTTTGCAGAAAAGATTTATGTCAATTGATGTTTGGTTAAATGCTTTAGAAACAGTCACTAGAGAAGATATTATCGTCATTGCAAAACAACTCAGACTACAAGCAGTTTATTTCATGGAAGGAAAATAATGCAAATTTTAAAAATGGAGAGAAAGGATTATCCGGCAGTTGGGGAAGTAGTCTATCAAACTACTTTGCAAAATGGTTTAAGAGTGTTTCTTTTACCCAAACAAGACTTCAATGAAACTTATGGGATTATGACAGCAAATTTTGGGTCAATTGATACTTGTTTTATTCCACGCGGTTCTAATCAAGTTGTTCAATATCCTGCAGGAGTTGCTCATTTTTTAGAACATAAATTATTTGAAGATGAAAATGGCCAGGATATTTTACAACAGTTTGTTAAGTTAGGAGCTGAGAGCAATGCCTTTACAAGTTTTACTAAGACCAGCTATCTTTTTTCAGCGACGGACAATATTTTAGAAAATGTGAGATTGTTGCAAAGTTTACTAGAAAATGCTTATTTTACCGAAGAGTCGGTTCAACGTGAACAGAGAATTATTCAACAAGAAATTAGCATGTATCAAGATAATCCAGATTATTGTTTGTTTTTTCATACTTTAGCAAATCTTTATCCAGACACTTCATTAGCAGAAGATATTGCAGGAAGCATTGAATCAGTTGCGGAAATAACAGTTGAGGATTTGAATGAAAATTTTGAAACCTTTTATCATCCATCCAATATGAGCCTATTGTTGATTGGCAATTTTGACTTAGAAAAGACTATTACTGTTATTCAAGAGCAACAAGAACATCTGGATTCTTTTGCTAAACAAGGACTCATTCAACGCTCTTCTCTTACGTTAAATCCTATTATTGCTACTGGAAGTGTACGAATGGAAGTGGCAAGTTCTAAGCTAGCAATCGGGTTACGTGGAAATCAATCGTTAGCGGAAGTTGATTTATTTCGTTATAAAATTGGTTTAAAACTGCTATTTGCAATGATGTTTGGCTGGACATCTAAAAGATTTCAAGCGCTTTACGAAGTTGGAAAAATAGACAACTCTCTATCGTTAGAAGTTGAGGTAGAAAAAGATTTTCACTTTGTGATGTTGACAATGGATACTAGTGAACCAGTTACTCTATCTCACCAATTTCGTTCGGCAATTCGGGATTTTGAAAAAGATCCTGATGTGACAGAAGAACATCTTGATACTATAAAAAGTGAAATGTTTGGTGATTTTTTGCATGGGCTCAATTCGCTAGAGTATATTGCAACTCAATATAAAACCTTTTCAGAAGGTGAGAATTTATTTGATTTACCCAAAATATTGCAGACAATTAGTTTAGTTGATGTGATTGAGATAGGACATTATTTTATTGATTCTTGTGACATGATTGATTTTACTATTTTTCCAAAATGATTTCATGTTTTAGTGAAATTTGGTAAAATAGTGTTTAATAGAAAGAAGGCTGAGGCGTATGAGAAAAAAAACAATTGGTGAAGTCCTGAGATTGGCTCGTATCAATCAAGGGATGAGCTTAGAAGATTTACAAAAGAAAACAGATATTCAGTTGGAGTTACTAGAAGCTATGGAAACTGATGATTTTGATCGTCTCCCTAGTCCTTTCTATGCTCGTTCTTTTCTAAGAAAATATGCTTGGGCTGTTGATTTAGATGAGCGAATTGTTCTTGATGCTTATGAAGAAGGAAGCATGATTACTTATGATGAAGTGGACATTGATGAGGAAGAGAATTTTAGAAGCCGAAGAACGAAAAGGCAGCGAACTTCTTTTTTGCCATTATTCTACTTAACCATTCTAGCATTAGCTATTTTAGTCTTTGTTAGTTATTATGTTTGGACATATGTTCGTCATAATTCGTTAACCACAAATCCTTCATCAAGTTATAGTGTTGTAAATAAACAAACAACTACTTCATCTAGCTCAAATGATGGATCTACTTCTAGTGAATCTTCTAACAGTTCCAAAACAAATTTGACTGTATCGGGAAACGGCAGTAACTTGACAGCGATATTGACAGGAGCAGTCAAACCTGTCAATTTAAAACTATCTGTTAATGATACAACTAGCTGGGTAAGTGTTACAGGTACAGACTTAGAAGGTGGTGCAACATTAAGCCCTGAAAATCAAAGTGTGTCAACCACTATTTCACCAGGAACTACATCAACAATTACTCTTGGTGTGGTTCAAGGTGTGACAATTACAATAGATAATCAGCAGATTGATACATCAGGCTTGACAAGTTTGACAGGTACAATTACACTTATAATAAATAATTAAGGAAATGAAAATGAAAAAAGAAAATATTCCCAATGCTTTAACTTTGTTACGGATTGCTTTAATTCCAATTTTTATTTTAGTTCTATCCTTAAGTTACTCTGTTGGAATGCATGTTTTTGCAGCGATTATTTTTGCAGTAGCTAGTATTACAGATTATTTAGATGGCTATTTAGCTCGTAAATGGAAAGTTGTAACAAACTTTGGGAAATTTGCTGATCCTATGGCAGATAAGTTATTAGTAATGTCAGCTTTTATTATGTTAATTGAAATGAATATGACACCTGCTTGGGTTGTTGCAATTATCATCTGCAGAGAGTTAGCTGTGACAGGTTTGCGGTTATTATTGGTTGAAACTGGGGGGACAGTCTTAGCTGCTGCTATGCCAGGAAAAATAAAAACATTTACGCAGATGTTTTCCATTATTTTTTTGTTATTGCACTGGACATTGCTAGGACAAATTTTGCTATATATTGCATTGATTTTTACGATTTATTCGGGTTATGACTATTTCAAAGGAAGTGCCTATCTCTTTAAAGATACATTTAGATAATATGAAAAATATCATTGAAGTTCAGCATTTAAAGTATAAATACGATAATCATGTAGATGATTATATTCTCAAGGATGTGACGTTTCACGTGAAACAAGGAGAGTGGTTGTCTATTGTAGGTCATAATGGCAGTGGCAAATCTACGACAATTCGTTTAATAGATGGTCTGTTAGAAGCAGAAAGTGGCGAGATTATCATTGATGGAGATGAATTAACTCTTGAAAATGTATGGGAAAAGCGCCGGCATATTGGGATGGTTTTTCAAAATCCAGACAATCAATTTGTGGGAGCAACCGTTGAGGATGACGTCGCTTTTGGTTTGGAAAACCAAGGGATGGATTACCAAACGATGTTTGACAGAGTTCAAGAAGCGTTAGATATTGTTGGGATGCAAGACTTTAAAGAACGTGAACCTGCAAGACTTTCTGGTGGGCAAAAGCAGCGTGTGGCTATTGCTGGTGTGGTTGCTTTACGTCCTGACATCATTATTTTAGATGAAGCAACTAGTATGTTGGACCCAGAAGGGCGTTTAGAGTTGATTCAGACAGTTAAAAAGATTAAAGATCGACATGGTATGACTGTTATTTCTATCACACATGATTTGGATGAAGTAGCTCTTAGTGATCGAGTTTTGGTGATGAAAGAAGGACAGGTAGAATCGACTAGTACACCAAGTGAGCTTTTCTCGCGAGTGGATTTAGAGGATTTAGGTTTAGATGAACCTTTTACAAATCAAGTAAAAGCAACTTTGCTGGACTCAGACTTTCAATTGCCAGAGCGCTATTTAACAGAAAAAGAATTGCAGGATTATTTATGGGAATCACTTTAGAAAATGTAAGTTATACTTATCAAGCAGGCACTCCTTTTGAGAGTCCTGCCCTTTTTGAAGTCAATTTAGAAATAAAAGATGGCTCATATACTGCTTTGGTTGGTCATACAGGTAGTGGAAAATCAACTATTTTACAATTGCTGAATGGGCTTTTAGTGCCAACTGAAGGAAGTGTCGTGATTGATGATGTCAAAATTACTTCCACATCTGTAAATAAAGATATTAAACAAGTACGTAAAAAGGTAGGATTGGTTTTTCAATTTGCTGAAAGTCAGATTTTTGATGAGAGCGTTTTAAAAGATGTTGCTTTCGGTCCACAAAATTTTGGAGTATCAAAGGAAGACGCTGAACGTGTAGCACGTGAAAAATTAACTCTTGTTGGAATTTCAGAAGAATTATTTGAACGTAGCCCATTTGAACTGTCTGGGGGACAAATGCGTCGAGTAGCCATAGCTGGTATTCTAGCGATGGAGCCAGAAATTCTTGTATTGGATGAGCCAACGGCAGGTTTAGATCCTGCTGGACGAAAAGAGTTGATGAGTTTATTTAAGCGATTACATGAAGCAGGAATGACCATTGTTTTGGTAACGCATTTGATGGATGATGTCGCTAATTTTGCAGACACCGTCTATGTGATGGAAAAAGGAAGATTAGTCAAAAGCGGAAAGCCTCGGCAAGTTTTTCAAGCTGTAGCATTTATGGAAAGTATTCAACTAGGAGTTCCTAAAATTACAAAATTTGCACAAGAATTAAAAAATAGAGGGCTAACTCTTCCGTATTTACCTATCACCATAGAAGAATTTAAGGAGTTACTACATGGATAGTATGATTTTGGGGCGATATGTTTCTGGAAATTCAATCATTCATCGACTAGATCCTCGCAGCAAACTTTTGTCAATGTTTTTCTTTATTTTAATTATCTTTTTAGCAAATAATATTGTGACCAATGGACTATTGTTCATCTTTGCAATATTACTAGTTGGGCTTTCAAAGATTCCTTTAGTTTTTTTCCTTAAAGGATTAAGATCTATGGTCTTTTTGATTGCTTTTACTACTTTATTCCAACTATTTTTTACATCTGGTGGCTCGTTGTTATTTCAATTTGGCTTTATAAGAATCACAGAGGTAGGTTTAGCTCAGTCAGGCATCATTTTTAGCCGCTTTCTTTTAATTATTATTTTTTCTACCCTATTAACTTTAACAACCATACCACTTAGTTTGGCAGACGCAGTTGAATCATTATTGCGGCCTTTAGCAGTATTAAAGGTACCCGTTCATGAAATAGGGTTGATGTTGTCAATGAGTTTACGCTTCGTCCCTACTTTGATGGATGACACAACACGGATTATGAATGCTCAAAGGGCGCGTGGGGTTGATTTTGGTGAAGGAAGTGTTGTTCAAAAGGTAAAATCAATTATTCCTATTTTGATTCCGTTATTTGCTTCTAGCTTTAAACGTGCAGATGCTTTGGCAACTGCTATGGAAGCGAGAGGTTATCAAGGTGGTGTAGGAAGAAGCCGTTACCGTCAGTTGAGGTGGAAAAAAGAAGACACACTTTCTATTTTTACTATGTTTGTCTTAGGTTTGATGTTATTTTTCTTAAAAAGTTAAAAAACTTATATTATTGTTAGCAAAAAAACGCCTTTTAAAGCGTTTTTTGCGTATAAAATCAATATTTCTGTAATCTTTGTAATACAATTATAAGATTAGAGTAATATTTTATGTGTAATATAGTATTATACGAAAAAAGGAGAAATTGATATATACATGAAATCAATGAAATTAACGTTATCAGGACTTCTTACTGCAGTTGCTTTTTTTGCAACAGGAACTATTGCAAGTGCTGAATCTTATACTGTTAAATCAGGCGATACTTTATCAGAAATTGCTAAAGAAAAAAATACATCAGTTGAAAAGTTAGTTGAGCTCAATAAAATTAAAAATCCGGACTTGATTAAAGTTGGACAAATTTTAGAGCTTGATGAAGAGAATCTTTCAGCAGGTTCGACAGAGGCTGCAACAGAAGAAGCTGTAACTTATGAAGATGTGACGTATAATGCACCTGCTGCTTCAACTACTTATTCGCAACCAGCTACAGCAAATCATTCTTCAAATGTTGTTCTTTCTAATGGTAATACAGCAGGAGCGACAGGTGCTTATGCAGCTGCTCGTATGGCAGAATTAACAGGTGTTCCAGCGTCAACTTGGGAACAGATTATTGCTCGTGAGTCAAACGGACAAGTTAATGCTTATAACCCATCAGGAGCTAGTGGCCTTTTTCAAACAATGCCAGGTTGGGGTTCAACAGCTACAGTAGATGATCAAATTCAGGCTGCTTATCGTGCATATAGTGCACAAGGGTTATCAGCTTGGAATTACTAAGTGGAATAACAAGAACGGATTAATTAAAAGATGAATAAATCAAGTAAAGATTTATTCATCTTTTTTGTATATCGTAAATATAGTTTACAACTTATGTAAAGTATTGTTTATCAACGCTGTTAAAAGATTTTGTGGTGAATTTGAGATAAAATCTGCTCCATTGTTAATTAATTCATCTCGATATCCAAATCCCCACAAAACTCCTAGAGTGTTCATTCCAACGGATTTTCCACCTATCATATCAAATTTGGTATCTCCGATGATAACAGATTGGTTAAGATTGGCATGAGAATAGTTTAAAGCGCGTGTTAAAACATCGGCTTTATGGTAAGAATTCGGAAGTGAGCCAAAGATGCCATTGAAATGCTTATCAATTTTTAGGTATTGTGCCATTTTATTAGCCATCACTTCATTTTTACTAGTGGTGATATAGATATGATAATCTGAATTTTCTAATTCTAATAAAAGTTCCTTTACACCATGGTAAAGCTGAGTTTCAAACACACCTTTATTTTTATAATATTCTCTAAATAAAGCAATAGCATGATTGATATCAGCTTCTGGAACAACAGAAGCAAAGCTTACTTCTAAAGGTGGTCCAATGAAGGCATCTAACTCTTTGCTATCAGGGGTTTTGATATTTAACGAGGTGAATGCATAGTGGAAAGCATTTTTGATTCCTGCTGAACTATCAACAAGTGTTCCATCTAAATCGAAAAAAATATACTTAAAATTTTGCATAGTCTGTATTTTTATAAGGGAGACAGTCTGGAAGACTGTTGAGGTCGCGAATGAAGAAAAAGAAGGTTTTGTTAAAAGTACTCTTCTCAACTTGAAAAGTGAACAGTGATAAGATTTGTCTTGCAAATCTTATCAGCTTCAAAGCGCTACTTTGAGCAACAGTTATTGCAGCGTTGGTGTCTTATACAGTGTACTTTGAAGCTGGAGGTTGTTATCCCAGCTTTTTTGTATAAAAAGAGATCAATCTCCAAAAATTTCTTTAGACAGTTTACGACCAGTAGGTGTAGTTGCTAAACCACCTTCAGCAGTTTCGCGAAAAGCAGTTGGCATGCTAACCCCGACCTGATACATAGCATCAATCACTTCATCAACGGGAATTTTAGATTCAATTCCTGCTAAAGCCATGTCGGCTGCAATGAAAGCATAACTAGCTCCCATAGCGTTTCGCTTGACACAGGGAACCTCTACCAAACCTGCAACGGGATCACAGATTAATCCAAGCATATTTTTAATGACAAAACAAATTGCTTGACTGGCTTGAAATGGTGTGCCCCCAGCTGCTAGAACAAGTGCTGCTGCACTCATGGCTGCTGCTGACCCGACTTCAGCTTGACAGCCTCCTTCGGCTCCTGAAATGGATGCATTATTAGCGATAACTAGACCAAAAGCTCCAGCAGTTAATAGAAAGTCTAGTTGTTGTTTTTCAGTAAGTTCTAATTTTTCAATAGCTGATGTAAGAACGGCAGGTAAACAACCAGCACTTCCAGCTGTTGGTGTTGCACAAACTAGCCCCATTTTAGCATTATATTCATTGACAGCAATAGCATTTTTTGCTGCCGTTAAGACAGTGTAATCTGAAAGTGCTTTTCCTGATTGAATATATTTGTGGAGTTTGGCTGCATCACCACCTGTTAAACCACTCCGAGATTTACTTTCATCTAATCCCATAACGACAGAAGCTTTCATAACTTCTAGATTTCTAGTCATCAAGCGTAAGACTTCATCTCGTTCACGCCCTGTCAGTTCGTATTCAGTAGCAATCATAAGTTCGGCAACGCTGCCTTGAAAGTCTAAATCAGCTTGTTCTACTAATTCTTTGATTGAATAAAACATAAGTTCTCCTATTTGAAGAAATTGACATTGTGGAGATGAGGAATTTTGCGAATTTCTTCTATTGCTTCCTCGCAACTGCGATTGTCAACTTCTATAATCATAATTGCTTTTTCACCAGCTTTTTCTCTTGTGACATTCATTTGTGCAATATTGATGTTGTAACGAGAAAGTGCTTCAGTAACATGAGCAATCATTCCAGGTATATCTTGATGAACGATAATGATGGTCGGAGTGTTCATACTGAGCGAAACAGAGAAACCATTTAATTCAGTCACTTGGATATTTCCACCACCAATAGAAATACCAGTAACGCTAATCGTTTTCCGATCATTTTTAACGGTTATTTTAGTTGTATTTGGATGTGGAGCATTGCTATCTTTTTGAATCGTCCAGACAATTTTAATACCTCTTTTATGAGCAATCTCAAGGCTGTTTGGAATTTCAGGATCATCTGTGTCCATCCCAAGAATCCCAGCCACCAGAGCTAGGTCTGTACCATGTCCCCGATAAGTTTTTGCAAAAGAATTAAATAGTTGAAATTCAACTTCTGTTGGCTCGTCATCAAAAATTGATGAAACAATTTTTCCAATACGAACAGCACCTGCTGTATGACTGCTAGACGGACCAATCATAACAGGTCCAATAATATCAAAAACAGATTGAAATTTTAGTGAGTTCATCGTAACTCCTTATAAGTTCATTGTCTTCATTATATCAAAGTTCAGTATATTTTTCTGCCTTTTTAATTGATAAAATGGATGTGACCCAACTTCTAGACTTGCTTCAATGTAACTTTTCTTATAGTAACCTTAAAGCAAAGAAATATAGGGTGGATTTTAGTCTTTCTTCAATTTGTTTGTAATATTTTTAATGAAAGGAAAAACCAAGAGTAATAATTAAGGTATATGATAGTTCTATCATAGAAAAGGAGAATTTAAATGATGTTGAATTTAAATAGCACAAATAAAAAAACAAAAGTAGGTTTAATGAGTTTAGCAGCAACAGCGCTGTTCTTTCTTCCTACATTTGCAAATGCAGATAGCTATACAGTAAAATCTGGAGATACTCTTTCAGCTATCGCTGCATCACATAATACAACAGTTGATCACATTGCTCAGAAAAATAAGATTAGCAATATTCATCTGATTAGTGTTGGGCAAGTATTAGAGTTAGATGATACCACTACAACTACTACGGCATCAAGCAATTCTACAACTACTACATCTGGTCTGAGTGCTGAAGATGCAGCAGCAAAAGAATGGATTGCACAAAAAGAATCAAGTGGTAGTTACACAGCACAAAATGGACAATATTATGGTCGTTACCAATTGAGTTTGTCTTACTTAAATGGTGACTTATCAGCAGAAAATCAAGAAAAAGTAGCAGACGCTTATGTAGCAGGTCGTTATGGTTCTTGGTCAGCTGCTAAGGCTTTCTGGCTAGCAAATGGTTGGTATTGATGAATACGAGAAATAATTGAGGTTGGGACAAAATGTTCCAGCCTGTTTTTTACGATAGAAGTTGCAAAGTCATTCACTAGATTCCAAGAAACTCTTTTGATGGAGTATCCATTGTTCAATCACTGTCTCAATAGTTGTTATCTACCACATTTTTAGTTTACAGCGGTGTAAAGGTAGAACTATTTGGCTGTTGAAATTTGTTCTTAAACTTATTTCATGTTATAATAAACCTTGCTCTAAGCGACCTTCAATCGTTGAAAGCACAGCACGACCTTCAATCGTGAAATAACGAAAAGATGGGAGAATACAATGAGTGATAACTCTAAAATTCGTGTCGTTGTTGGTATGAGCGGAGGTGTTGATTCATCAGTAACTGCTTTGCTCTTGAAAGAGCAAGGTTATGATGTGATTGGCATCTTCATGAAAAACTGGGACGATACAAATGAATTTGGTGTCTGCACAGCCACAGAAGACTACAAGGATGTAGCAGCTGTTGCAGATCAGATTGGTATTCCTTACTACTCTGTCAACTTTGAAAAGGAGTACTGGGATCGCGTTTTTGAATATTTCTTGGCAGAATACCAAGCTGGTAGGACTCCAAATCCAGATGTCATGTGTAACAAGGAAATCAAGTTTAAAGCCTTCCTTGACTATGCTTTGACACTGGGAGCAGATTATGTTGCAACTGGTCATTATGCTCAGGTGAAGAGAGATGAAGATGGCCTAGTCCACATGCTGAGAGGTAAGGACAATAATAAGGATCAGACTTACTTCCTAAGTCAACTGTCTCAGGAACAACTTCAGAAGACCATGTTTCCTCTGGGGCATCTAGAAAAGCCAGAAGTTCGAGCAATTGCTGAAAAAGCAGGTTTAGCCACTGCTAAGAAAAAAGACTCAACTGGTATTTGCTTCATTGGCGAAAAGAATTTTAAAGAATTTCTAAGCCAATACTTACCTGCCCAACCTGGTCGCATGATGACCTTTGAAGGTCGAGATATGGGCCAGCATGCAGGCTTAATGTATTATACTATTGGCCAGCGAGGTGGTCTTGGAATTGGTGGTCAGCATGGTGGTGATAATGAACCTTGGTTCGTTGTTGGAAAAGATCTCAGTCAAAATATTCTTTATGTTGGTCAGGGCTTTTATCATGACAACTTAATGTCAACTAACCTTGACGCTAGTCAGGTTCATTTCACAAAAGAAATGCCAGAAGAATTTACTATGGAATGTACTGCTAAGTTTCGTTATCGTCAGCCAGATTCTAAGGTGACAGTTGCTGTAAAGGGTGACAAGGCAACTGTCAACTTTGCAGAACCTCAACGTGCTATTACACCTGGACAAGCTGTTGTTTTTTATGATGGAGAAGAATGTTTGGGTGGTGGTTTGATTGATAATGCCTATAAAAATGGTAAGCTTCAACAGTATATTTAGATTGACATATTTTAGCAATCTGCTAAAATAGATGTAGCAATAACTATGATGGTCAAAGCTCATGGATGTTGCAGGCTTTTTGTCCTGCACTTCTAGAGGTTTGACTTTTTTGGTGAAAAAATAAGGAAAGAAAAGATGACATACAATTTTACTGAAAGTTATGATATTGTCGTAATTGGAGCAGGGCATGCAGGTGTTGAGGCTTCACTAGCAGCCAGCCGGATGGGCTGTAAAGTTTTACTTGCGACAATCAATATTGAAATGTTAGCCTTTATGCCTTGTAATCCTTCTATTGGAGGTTCTGCTAAGGGAATTGTTGTACGGGAAGTGGATGCTCTAGGCGGAGAGATGGCTAAGAATATAGATAAAACTTATATTCAGATGAAGATGCTTAATACTGGGAAAGGACCTGCTGTTCGTGCTCTTCGTGCGCAAGCAGATAAAGAACTCTATTCCAGAGAAATGCGTAAGACGGTTCAACACCAAGAAAATCTGACTTTGCGTCAAACTGTTATAGATGAGATTCTAGTTGAGAATGGGAAAGTTATTGGTGTGAAAACAGCTACGCATCAAGAGTTTGCTGCAAAGGCAGTTGTTGTAACGACCGGTACAGCCCTGCGTGGAGAAATTATTATTGGGGATTTGAAGTATTCTTCTGGTCCTAATCATAGTTTAGCTGCAATTAACTTAGCAGATAATTTACGTGACTTAGGGTTTGAAATTGGACGTTTTAAAACAGGAACGCCACCACGTGTAAAGGCGGTGTCAATTGATTATGATAAAACAGAAATTCAGCCAGGAGATAAGAAGGCAAACCATTTCTCTTACACTTCTAGAGATGAAGATTATATTAAGGATCAGATTCCTTGTTGGTTGACTTATACTAATGCAGAGAGTCATGAAATTATTCAAAACAATCTTTATCGTGCACCAATGTTTTCAGGAATGGTGAAGGGTGTTGGTCCACGTTACTGCCCGTCAATTGAGGACAAAATTGTTCGTTTTGCAGATAAAGAACGCCACCAACTTTTCTTGGAACCGGAAGGACGAGGTACAGAAGAAGTTTATATTCAGGGGCTTTCAACGAGTTTGCCAGAAGATGTTCAAAAAGACTTAGTGCATTCTATTAAGGGACTTGAAAATGCTGAATTGATGCGAACTGGCTATGCGATTGAATATGATATGATTATGCCACATCAGCTTCGTGCTACTCTAGAAACTAAGAAAATCTCAGGTTTGTTTACAGCTGGGCAAACGAATGGGACGTCTGGTTATGAAGAAGCAGCGGGACAAGGCATTGTTGCAGGAATCAATGCAGCTCTAAAAGTTCAAGGAAAACCGGAACTGATTTTGAAACGCAGTGATGGTTATATTGGGGTCATGATTGATGACTTGGTCACTAAGGGAACGGTAGAGCCATATCGTCTTTTGACTAGTCGAGCCGAATATCGTCTCATTTTACGTCATGACAATGCGGATATGCGATTGACTGAAACTGGACGTAAAGTAGGATTGGTTGATGATGAGCGCTGGCTGCGTTTTGAAATTAAGAAACATCAATATGAAACTGAAATGAAGCGTTTGAATTCTATTAAATTAAAGCCAATTAAAGAAACGAATGAAATGGTTGAAAAATTAGGCTTTAAACCATTGACAGATGCAGTTACAGCGAAAGAATTTTTGCGTCGTCCAGAAGTTTCATATCAAGATGTTGTCAATTTTATCGGCTCAGCAGCGGAAGATTTAGATGAAAAAATTATTGAATTGATTGAGACCGAAGTCAAATACGAGGGTTATATCTCTAAAGCGCTGGATCAAGTTGAGAAGATGAAGCGCATGGAAGAAAAACGTATTCCGGCAACTATAGATTGGGATGATATTGATTCCATTGCGACAGAAGCTCGTCAGAAGTTTAAGAAAATTAATCCAGAAACTATTGGGCAAGCGAGCCGGATTTCTGGTGTCAATCCTGCAGATATTTCTATTTTGATGGTTTATTTGGAAGGTAAATCACGAAGTATTTCGAAAAACCAGGAAAAAACAAAAAAATAATGATGAAGATACTTGTTCATACTATTGAACAAGTATCTTTTTCGTGAAAAATGTTTGACAAGTTTGTAAACTATTGAGTTAGTAAAGTTGAGAAAACAGTGACAGAACTTGTTTTTCCTTGTAAAGTAGATCAAGTAGTAATAGAAAGATTGATGTCTAACAATATATTTGGCTTGCTTTATACAGGGAAAGCTCGCTTTTTTAGAGCTTTTATGGTAAAATGGCGGTTAAGAGGTTTATGATGGAAAAATTTCGTTTTACTCCAATCCATTTTGTAATCATGGGTGTTATTTCCTTTGGAATTTTAGCTATTTTATTAAGAGTTCTTGGTAGCGGCATTTTGATGTTAGTTGTGCTTTTTTTGGTGCTGGCTATTTTGATTTTTCTATTGATTTTCCAACAAAAAAGTTATGAACTTAATGAAGTAGAACAAATCCAGTATGTAAACAATCAAGCAGAAAACAGTTTGGCGTCATTACTTGAAAGGATGCCAGTTGGTGTTGTGAAAGTAGACCAAGCATCTGGAAATGTTGAATGGTTTAATCCCTATGCAGAGTTGGTTCTCACCAATGAAGATGGTGAGTTTGATATGGATTTACTGCAAAAAATCACTAAAATACCATTTGAAAATACAGGATCGTATGCAACGATTGGTGATACCAAATATTCAGTGTATCTGGATCAGGCTTCAAGTGTATTTTACTTTTTTGATGCGTCTAGCGAATATGAAGCAACTACAGAACTTGTGACGACAAGACCAGTTATCGGCATTGTTTCAGTTGATAATTATGATGATCTGGAGGATGTTGTGTCAGATTCAGATATTAGTCATATTAATAGTTTCATCGCAAAGTTTGTTGCTGAATTTGCCGAAAAATACGCCATGTTTTCTCGTCGTGTGGGGATGGATCGTTTTTATATTTTTACAGATTACACAGTTTTGGATCAGTTAATGCAAGATAAGTTCACAGTGATTGATCAGTTTAGGGAAGAGGCGAAAAAGCGGGAAATTCCTCTTACTTTGAGTATGGGATTTTCGTATGGAGATAGCAATCATGAACAGATTGGTAAAGTAGCTCTGTTAAACTTGAACCTTGCTGAAGTTCGTGGTGGTGATCAGGCTGTTGTAAAAGAAAATGATGAGTCAAAGAATCCAGTTTATTTTGGTGGTGGGTCAGCTGCATCTGTGAAACGGACGCGTACTCGCACGCGCGCTATGATGACTGCTATTTCAGATAAGATTAAAAGTGTGGACCAAGTTTTTGTGGTTGGGCATAGAAATTTGGATATGGATGCACTGGGCTCTGCTGTTGGAATGCAAGTATTTGCTAGCAATATTATTGATCAGACCTATGCTGTCTATGATCCTCATCAAATGGCTGCTGATATTGAGCGAGCAGTTCATAGATTGCAAGATGAAGGAGAGACCAATCTTCTTTCGGTCGCTGATGCGATGACAATGGTAACGAATCGCTCTTTACTAATCATGGTGGATCATTCAAAAACAGCTCTGACCTTATCAAAGGAATTTTATGATTTATTTCATCAAATTATCGTCATTGACCACCATAGAAGAGACCAGGATTTTCCAGAAAATGCCATTATTAGCTACATTGAAAGTGGAGCAAGCAGTGCTTGTGAATTAGTGACAGAATTGATTCAATTCCAAAATTCTAAGCATCGACGTTTGAGTAAAATGCAAGCTAGTGTATTGATGGCTGGAATTATGCTGGATACGAAGAAATTTTCTTCGCGTGTCACTAGTCGAACATTTGATGTAGCAAGTTATTTGCGCACGCGTGGAAGTGACAGTGTAGCCATTCAGGATATTTCTGCCACAGACTTTGATGAGTACCGTGAGGTGAATGAGCTAATTTTAAATGGTAAGAAAATCTTGCCAAATGTACTTGTAGCCACTGGAGCAGAAGAAAAATGCTATGATACAGTTGTTATTAGTAAAGCTGCAGATGCTATGCTAGCTATGTCGGGAATTGAAGCGAGTTTTGTTGTCAGCAAAAATAAACAAAATAGTATATCGATATCTGCTCGTAGTCGTAGTAAAATCAATGTACAGCGGATTATGGAAGAGCTTGGCGGAGGCGGTCATTTTAATTTGGCAGCAGCGCAAATTTCTGACCAGACAATCGCACAAATCATCCAACGGTTGAATAAAATTATTGTTCATGAAGTACTAAAAGATAAGGAGTTAAAGAAATGAAAGTAATTTTTTTAGCAGATGTTAAAGGAAAAGGAAAAAAAGGCGAGATTAAAGAGGTGCCAACTGGTTATGCACAGAACTTTTTGATTAAAAAAAATCTTGCAAAGGAAGCAACTGCTGCAGCTATTGGTGAACTTCGTGGTAAACAAAAATCAGAAGAAAAAGCGCATGCAGAAATGTTAGCTGAAGCACAAGCCATTAAGGAAAAGCTGGAAGAAGAAAATACAATTGTTGAATTTACTGAAAAAGTAGGACCAGATGGACGTACTTTTGGTTCTATTACCAATAAAAAAATTGCTGAAGAATTGCAAAAGCAATTTGGAATTAGGATTGATAAACGATTGATTCAAGTCAAGAATCCTATTCGTTCTGTTGGCTTGATTGATGTGCCAGTGAAAATTTATCAAGATGTGACTAGCGTTATCAATTTACGTGTAAAAGAAGGTTAATAAAGAAGATTATTTTTTGAGAGAGGAGGTCTTATGGCAGATATTGATGAATTGCGAGTACAGCCGCAAGACATTTTGGCAGAACAATCTGTTTTAGGTGCGATTTTTATTGATGAGAGTAAGCTAGTTTTTGTTCGTGAATATATCGAGCCAAACGACTTCTTTAAATATGCTAATCGCTTAATTTTTAAAGCGATGATTGATTTGGCAGATCGAGGTGATGCCATTGATGCAACGACTGTTCGTAATATTTTAGACAGTCAGGGTGATTTGCAAAACATTGGTGGTTTGTCTTACTTGGTTGAAGTTGTAAATTCAGTGCCGACTTCTGCCAATGCTGAGTATTATGCTAAAATTGTAGCAGAGAAGGCTGTTTTGCGGCGGTTAATTTCACGTTTGACAGACTCTATCAACCTAGCTTATGATGGTGCTAGTCCTGCAGATGAAATCATTGCTGGAGCGGAAAAAGCGTTAATTGATGTTAGTGAAAATGCTAGTCGAAGTGGTTTTAAAAATATCAAAGAGATTTTGAATCTTAATTTCGGTAGTTTGGAAACACGCTCCCAACAAACTTCTGATATTACAGGGATTGCGACAGGTTATCAAGATTTAGATCATATGACGACTGGTCTCCATGAAGAAGAGCTCATCATTGTGGCAGCTCGTCCTGCGGTTGGTAAGACTGCTTTTGCCCTCAATATTGCACAAAATATTGGAACCAAGCTAGATAAAACAGTTGCTATTTTTTCTCTAGAAATGGGTGCCGAGAGCTTAGTAGACCGGATGTTGGCGGCTGAGGGTTTGATTGAATCGCATTCAATCCGAACGGGACAATTGACAGATGAAGAATGGAGCAAGTATGCGATTGCACAAGGAAATTTAGCAGAAGCTAGCATTTACATTGACGATACACCAGGAATTCGGATTACAGAGATTCGTTCACGTGCTCGAAAATTAGCGCAAGAAACAGGAAATCTTGGCTTGATTTTAATTGATTACTTGCAATTAATTACAGGGACTGGTCGAGAAAATCGTCAACAGGAAGTTTCTGAAATTTCTCGTCAATTAAAGATTTTAGCAAAAGAGTTGAAAGTGCCTGTTATTGCGCTGAGCCAGCTTTCGCGTAGTGTGGAGCAACGTCAGGATAAGAGACCAGTTTTGTCAGATATTCGTGAGTCTGGTTCAATTGAGCAGGATGCAGATATTGTAGCTTTTCTTTACCGCGATGACTATTATGAACGGGGCGGTGAAGAAACTGAAGGGATTCCAAACAACAAAGTCGAAGTGATTATCGAAAAGAACCGTAGCGGTGCACGTGGTACGGTGGAATTGATTTTTCAAAAAGAATACAATAAGTTTTCAAGTATTTCTAAGAGAGAGGAATAGATAATGAGTGATGCATTTACAGATGTTGCAAAAATGAGAAAAATTAAAGAAGAAATCAAGGCTCATGAAGGAAAAATGGTAGAAATGACTCTTGAAAACGGTCGTAAACGTCAAAAAAATAAGCAAGGTCGTTTAATCGAAGTCTATCCTTCTTTGTTTATCGTTGAATATACCAACAATAGTAGTAATCCAGGTGAGATTGAAAATACTTACGTCGAATCCTATACTTATTCGGATATTTTAACAGAGAAAAACTTGATTCGGTATTTAGATTAAGATAAATTTATTTTAATGTAATGCGGCTGGAGTAAGAAATGATTAAAAATCTAATTTTTGATTTTGGCAATGTTTTAATTGAATGGAACCCTGCTAAGATTTTAGCTGCTCTCGTAGAAGATGAAGAAGATTGTAAGCGTGTCAAAACTGCTGTTTTTGACTCAGGAATTTGGGCTCAGACGGATATTGGAGAATTAAGCTTGAAACAAGCCATTCGGAAAGCTCAAAAATTGCTAGACGGTTCGTATGCTCCTACTGTTGAAGCTGTTTTTACTCGTTGGTATGAGGTAATAGATAGCTATTATCAGCTACAAGAGAAAATTTTTGAATGGGTTCAGATGGGGTATAGTATTTATATTTTATCTACTACCAGTGAGATCTTTTATATAGTTGAAAATGCCGGTTTATTACCAATGACAAAAGTATTGACGGGGAAAATCCTTTCTTACGAAGTAGGATGTGCAAAACCAGATAAAAGTATCTATCAAAAATTACTGACCCAGTATACATTGCAAGCTAGTCAATGTGTATTTATAGATGATCTACAGGTTAATCTAGATACTGCTAAAAGTCTGGGGTTTGAAACTATTTTAGCAACATCTGAACAGCAAAATATAATTGCAATAGAGGAATTATTGAAAAAGAAAGGTTGCTTCCATAGAAAGAAATAATCTGACAAAATCCGTCTTTACAGATAGGATTTTTTTTGATATAATAGCATTCGTGTGAAATAGCAGCAGGAGAGCATGAAGCTCGTCAACAGAACATTAGCTATAAAAAGTAACCTTGGCTGTTTAGGCGAAAATGTTCTGCACGAATCAGGGCTTTCTAAGTGACTATTTCCTCAAATTATTATTTTTACAGGAGGACATATTTATGTCACGTTATACAGGACCTTCTTGGAAACAAGCTCGTCGTTTGGGTCTTTCTCTTACTGGTACAGGTAAAGAATTGGCACGTCGTAACTACGTACCAGGTCAACATGGACCAAACAACCGTAGCAAATTGTCAGAATATGGTTTGCAATTGGCTGAAAAACAAAAACTTCGTTTTACTTACGGCGTAGGTGAAAAGCAATTCCGTAATTTGTTCGTACAAGCAACTAAAATCAAAGGTGGAATCCTTGGTTTCAACTTCATGCTTCTTTTGGAACGTCGCTTGGATAATGTTGTTTACCGTCTTGGTCTTGCAACTACTCGTCGTCAAGCTCGTCAATTCGTAAACCACGGTCATATCCTTGTTGATGGAAAACGCGTTGATATCCCATCATACCGCGTAACTCCAGGTCAAGTGATTTCAGTTCGTGAAAAATCATTAAAAGTACCTGCAATTCTTGAAGCGGTTGAAGCAACTCTTGGACGTCCAGCATTCGTATCATTTGATGCTGAAAAATTAGAAGGTTCATTAACTCGCTTGCCAGAGCGCGATGAAATCAACCCAGAAATCAACGAAGCGCTTGTCGTTGAATACTACAACAAACAACTTTAATCTAAGACTTATCCGAAGTTGGGAAGACTCCCAGCTTCTTTTTTATGACTCATTGAAAATATCAAAAAAGAGAAAACAAATGTACTGACCCCAAAAAAGTTAGATTTTTTCTGTCTAACTTTTGGGGTGCAGTTCAAATTCGTTTTCTCTTTTCTAGTTTTAAAAGTGATGAGCATTTTTGTCTTGAAGTTTTTCTCATTTTAACACTAAATGGCTTTATTCGTTAATATTTGAATAATCTTGGTAGTAGCAAAATAGAATTACCTTCTAATCCAACATTTTTAAAAGAAAATCTGCCATTTGTTCAGGGCTTTCTTTTTTTCCTCTAGCAATCCACATTTGACAAACTCCAAAAAAGGCGTTTGTCAGGTAAACATGGCTGTATTCTTTCTCCACTTGACTTAGTAGTTTACTACTAAAGCGCTCTTGTAGGTCTTCAGCCAGCATGATTTGGAATTTATGACGTAAAAATGTTTGGATTTCTTTTGTTCCGTTTTCTGTCAATAAAGCAGAAAGGAGGGATTCGCGTGTAAGGAAATCAAAAACTTCTATAATCGCGCTATGCTTGTCTTGAGCATACTTCTCAAAAATGTATTCTAACTTATGGAAAAGTTTCTGTTGATAATGCTCAATCATATCATATTTATCTTTATAGTGTGTATAAAAACTGCTGCGACTGATACCGGCCGTTTTTGTCAACTTGACAGTGCTAATCTGATCGAATGATTCGTGTTTAAGCAGATCGACCATTGCATTTTCAATAATCATTTTCGTTTTTTGGCGCTTGTTACTTTCTGCCATATTAGTTTTCCTCTTTTGAACAAATTTATACAACATGTCTAAAATTGAATTTTTTCTCTTGTGAAAAATTTCAGAAACTGTATAATCTATTATATCAAATATTTAGACAATGTGTATAAAAATATTTCAAAAATTAAAATTTTTATACAGAGTGTCTAAGATAGAGGAGAAAAAATGTTCAACGAATGGAAAGCAATTTTTAAAAAACCACTCTTCATTATTGTCATGATTGGTGTTTCCTTGATTCCGGCTCTTTATAATGTTATTTTTTTGAGCTCAATGTGGAATCCTTATGGAAAAGTATCGGAATTACCAGTAGCAGTGGTGAATAAGGATCAACATGCAAGATTTAACAGTAACACGTTGTCTGTTGGGGATGATATGGTGAAAAGCCTTAAAAAGAATGATGCTTTAGATTTTCATTTTGTATCTGAAGTAAAGGCAAAGAAAGGTTTGGAGAAGGGTGATTATTATATGATTATCACGCTTCCGAGTGATTTATCCCAAAAGGCAGCTAGTATTCTGGATAATAAACCACAAAAAATGCAGATTGATTATCAAACGTCTAGTGGACATAGCTTTATTGCTAGTAAGATGAGTGATTCGGCTATGACGCGACTTCAACAAACTGTCGCAAACAATGTGACCAATACGTATATGACTTCTCTTTTTAAGAGTATGAATAAATTGAGAAAAGGTATGACAACAGCTGCTTCTGGTAGTGGTCAACTCGCTTCTGGTGGTCAACAATTGAAAGATGGTAGCCAAACTTTGACAGATAATTTACAGACTTTATCTAGTTCTAGTATGACGTTTGCGGATGGTGCTAATACATTAACGACAGGTTTGGGAACGTATACTCTTGGTGTGCGTCAGTTGTCAGACGGGATTGGTACCTTGTCAACACGCCTTTCAGCTTATACATCAGGTGTCGGTCAATTAGCTTCTGGCTCAACAACATTATCAAAAGGGTTGACAGATTATACAAATGCTGTTGGTCAGTTGGCGGACGGTTCAGAACAATTTTCAGATGGCTTAAGCGACTATACTAATAGTGTGGCAAATCTTGCAGGTGGTGCCAATCAATTAAATGACCAATCAAAAAATTTATTGGCAGGGGTCAATCAATTGGCGGCTTCTAATGAGGAAATTCAAAAATTATCAAGCGGTGCGCATCAACTAGCTACGGGTCTGAACACTTTGATGGCGACTGTTAAACAATCTGGTATGACAGCTGAGCAAGTTCAAAAACTACAAGCTTTGCAAACAGGTTTAACTGCTGTTCAAACTGCTCTGTCAACAGGTTCAGACTTGTCAGCTGCTAAAGCGAGCATGACAACTGCTTTGAATGATATGGAAACAACTGCAAATATGCTTGTCAATAGTGTTGCGACAGATAAGGCTACGATTACAAATAACGTAGCTGCTACAGCTGCTTATCAAAAATTAAGTGCTAGTGAACAAGCAGAAATCAATACCGCTATTTCACAAGCTCCAAGCCAAACTTCTACAGCCGTGACAAAGATGTTGACAACGATTCAAGCGCTCAAGGCGCAAGTGGAAAATTTGCCAGATCAATCTTCTAACCAACAAAGCATCGCTGTCATCGAACAAGCCAAAGGTGCTCTTTCAAGTCTCCAAACGAGTGCACAACAATCTCAAGAAAGCATTCTTGCGGCATTACAACAATCGACTACGGGTGCTAGTCAAGTGGCAGCAGGAGTTGACCAATTGCAAACGAGCTTGGCAACGGGTGCTGGTCGATTGGTGAAAGGTGTGACAGACTATACAAATGGAGTGGCTCAAATTATGGCAGGAGCTAACACCTTATCTAGTCATAACGAGCAACTAACATCTAGCATGGCGAAAATTAGTTCAGGTTCTAAGGTTTTAGCTAGTAAAAACAGTCAATTGACATCTGGAATGGCAAAGGTTGCTTCTGGAGCCAATCAATTAGCTGGTAATAATGGTCAAATTGACGCAGGCTTGGCAAAATTGGCAGCAGGAGCCAATCAATTAGTTAGCAATTCTGCGGCACTAGTGTCAGGAGTAGGTAAGTTGTCTGATGGTGCTGGTAAAATAGCAGATGGTTCTACGAAGCTGGCGGATGGTAGTTCAATGATGACGTCTAATTTGGGAAGGCTTGTGTCGGGTGTGGACACCTTGACAGCAGGTTTGACAGATGCCAAAAATCAATTATCTATGGTGACAACCAATAAAGCCAATGCTAAAGCTCTCGCAAATCCATTGACAACGAAGAAAATAGATAAAGACCATGTTGGTAAAAATGGTATTGGTATGGCTCCATATATGATTTCTGTGGCACTTTTTGTAGCAGCGATTTCAACCAATATCATTTTTAACACGTTGCCTTCTGGTAAGAAACCTGAGACACGTATGGAATGGCTGAAAGCACGTATTCAGGTCAATGGCGTTATTTCTCTCTTGGCAGGTTTATTAGTGTATGGTGCAGTGCACATGATTGGCTTGACTGCCAATCATGAATGGGCGACGCTTGGAATCATTCTTTTAACGAGCATGTGCTTCATGGCGGTGGTGACGGCTCTGGTAACGTGGAACACTAAGCTTGGTGCTTTCACTTCTTTGATTTTGTTATTGTTGCAACTAGCCTCTAGTGCAGGGACTTACCCACTTCCGTTGACGGACAAGATTTTCCAAAATATCAATCCTTGGTTGCCAATGAGTTACTCTGTTTCGGCTTTGCGTCAAACAATTTCGATAACAGGGAAAGTCGGTGGACAAGTTGCCTTCATGACAGTTGTTCTGCTGCTCTTTGTCGGTCTTGGTTTCTTGGTCTACAATCCGAATAAAAAAGAATTAGTCTAATCTAAAAGCTCTTGTATCTCGAATACAGGAGCTTCTTTTTAAATTAAACCAAAGTGAGCAAGGGCGTGTGGAATGCCATTTTCATCATTAGAGCGCGTGATGAAAGTGGCTGCTTCTTTGACGGTTGCTTGGCTATTGCCCATTGCAATTGAATAATCCACTCTTTCAAACATTGATAGGTCATTGAGTCCGTCTCCGAATGCGTAAGTTGGTGCTTCATCTGCTAATAGGGTCAGTAGGTGCTGAATTCCAGAGCCTTTATTACAACCGTGCGGCGTGCTGTCTATCGAATAAGGGCTGTTACGGAAAAAGTGCAGTTCAGGGACTTCTGTCTGATACTGGGTGTCTTTTTCAGGCTCCTCACTAAAAATGAGCAACATCTGACAAGGCTGGTTTTGATAAATGGTCGGACCGACTTGGGGCAGGTCTTGATGAAAATAGCGGAAATTCCGCTGAACGGTCAGACTGAGCGCCGTCACACGCATTTCTCCTTGCGAATAAAAACCTAGGTCATGCTCATTTTCCTTTGCCAGTTGCAGGAGCTTGAGAATGCTGTTTTGTGCAATTCGTCCTTCAAACAGGAATTGCTTCTCATGGAGAATTTCCATTCCGTTTAGCAAAATGGCAGAATGAATCCCAGCGTCTTCCAGAACCGTTCCCATTTCTCCGCGGCCACGTCCGGTACAGACAATGGGAAGAAAGCCATTGGCTCGTAGTTGAGCAATGGCTCTTTTATTTTCTATCGGAACTTGTCCCTGACTATTTACTAAAGTACCATCAATATCAAAAAATACAAATCCGTTGTAAGTCATTTACTTCTCCGTTTCTATTGAAGTGGTTGAAATTCCATGTGAAATATGAGAGAAATAGGAAGCACGATATTGTTTGACTTCTTCTTTCAAGTTTTCGAGCAAGGTCGTTTCTTCTGTCAGCTCAAGCAACTGGAGCCCCTTCTGGATAAGGGCGTCGTCTCCTTGGCAAATACCCAGGCGAACCTGAGCAAAGCCTAGTTTGTCGTATCGTTTTGTTTGCTTGGCGAGCGGTAAGATCATCTCGGTGATACGCTGGCAATCGTCAAGGCGGTTATTGAGAAAATAAACGGTGGAAAGATTGAATAAAATAGAGGTTTGAGTTCCTTTGATGTTTTTATAATCATTATATTTTTCAAGATTGGTGAGAATTTTTTCGGTAATCTCCTGAATGGTTTCAATTGGAAAGAAGAAGAGAATAACACCTAACAGACGAAAGTCACTTTCGTACCAGACATCTCGCTTTTCTAAGGCTGTCCAAATTTGCTCTGCCAATTGTTTTGCTTTATCGCTAAAGTTATGCTCTCGTACTTCCATAATAATATTGATTGTGAAGAGAATATTTTGGATTGGCAAATCATGTTTGACTTTTTTAAGATGTTCTTCGCATAGATGAGCAATTTTTTTAAGTTCTGTATTATTAACAATAGATAAGTGGTTTGACATTTGATTGATAATCACTTGTCTTGTCCGCGGTTTATAGTAATCACAAATATATTCAAATTCCCCAAAGCTCATGTCAATCTGGTGGAGCAGAAATTCCATGGTTTCATAGCTGGGAACGGATTGGTTGCTTTCAAACTTGGAAAGATTGGAGCGCGAAATCCAATCCCCGCAAATCTCTTGCTGGGTGATTCCCTTTGCTTTTCGAATCGTCTTGTAAACTGTGCCAATATCCCAATGCATAGGCGACTCCTTGTGTTAAATATGAAATGTGAAAATAGTGGACATTTTGTGAATGCCTTTTCATAATATTATATCATAAGGATAAATAAAGACAAGGAGATGAAAATATATGAAAAAATTTAGATTTTTCTCAATACTATCTTTTATTACTGCAATAATTGGTACATTTCCATGGTGGCCACCATTTGGTATATAGTGCTACAATTTAAAGAAAGGGAGGAGTGAAACCAATGTACTATAAGTATTGATGTAATTAGTATTGTTTTTTAAAAAGTATTTGTCTTTATAAAGAAAAAGGTATATACTATGA
The DNA here is from genome assembly GCF_001809055.1 of Streptococcus sp. HMSC034B05. Lineage (NCBI taxonomy): Bacteria > Bacillati > Bacillota > Bacilli > Lactobacillales > Streptococcaceae > Streptococcus > Streptococcus sp. HMSC034B05. The sequence continues at coordinate 57,574 of NZ_KV795627.1, forward strand.
AAAAATTATATAAAATTTTCCTTACGATTGCAGCAGCTTTTATGATCGGTGCAACAGTTATACCGTCCTCAACTTCTGTTATTTATGCGAATAGTATGAAATATGAAGAAGTAGTTCCTTTCCGGGATCGAGGTGTATGTGGAGATATGAACAAGAATAGCTATACTTACAAAAGATATTGTTTGAAAGATGGGAGTGCTTCGGCTACTCTTACACCAGCGCAAAGAGATTGTTTATGGGCTTTAGGGCTTGGTGTATTTAGCTTTTCAACCACATGGTATTCTCTGCTTATGGCGTATGGACCAGTAGTATATCAATGCTTAAAAGCATAGCGAAATAGACTTATTATTTCTGTGTTAAAAAAGGAGTGAAAATAATGAAGAAAAAATATTCTTTTGACAAATACTTTTATAAGAAATATCATTTCTATTTTTATACAATTGTATTGATACTGTACTTTTTATATTTCTCACATGATGATGTGATAGGTGATATTCTATTTTGGGGAGCATATATAATTCTGCTTTTAACGACAATAATAAAAAAAATCCCAAAAGATTAAGGAGAATTTTTATGAAATGTATTCGCATGAGTCTATACTTCATTATTATTTGCACAACTCTCTTTTTCCTCTCTGCATGCACCTCTTCATCACAAGCTTCTGAAAGCTCTACAGTTTCAAGTGTTTCTCAGGTTTCAACAAGTGAAAATGAGGTAGAACACGATTTAAAATTGACAAAATTATACAAAGAAATTGTAAAGAGCTTTCAAGAGACGAATGCAGAAAATGTTTTAAACAATAAATTAACAAAGGGAAATTTGCTCTATTTTGGTCGTGAGACGTGCCCGTTTTGTAGAGAATTTCTTCCGGTCTTGAAAGAAACATCAGACTTGTATCATACGCCTTTTAAAATTTATTACTTAAATACAGAAGATTCTCATAAGAATTCTCAAATAAAGAAAGCTATGGAAAAATATAATGTGACTGGTGTACCTACGCTGATTTATTTAAAAAAAGACAATGGTTTTGAAGTCTTGAATGAAGAGCAGACGACTTTACCAGAATGGTTTAATATAATAATGAAATATTGAACTTTTTCAAAAAACACTCCTCTTTTCCAGAAAATTTCCTATAATTTTCCATTCATGTTATACTAAATGAGATGATTTTTCTGGATTTCGTTGACTGATGAGGTGAAACGAGACAATTTCACTTCGTCCGCGCGGCTGACAAGGCAAACTGATTGTCGTTCACTCCGTCCGCTCGGCGGACGAGATAAACTTCTTTTGATTCATGCTGTCCGCCGGGCGGACGGAGTAAACCAAAAGTAAGGGAAACTTTCTGCCGGGCGGACGAAGCAAACAAAAAGTAGTTGAGGTCATCCGCCGCGCTGACGGAAAAAGGAGAAGTCATTGAAACGGTCGCT
>NZ_KV795627.1:59100-164927 GCF_001809055.1 Streptococcus sp. HMSC034B05
CTTTAAGTGACAAGTAAAAAAGGAAAGAAGGAATTTATGAAGCAAGAAAAGCTCATTGGACTTAAGATTAGTAATCTTCGTCATGCGGAATTCACGCAGTTTATCACTCGTTTTTTAGACGATGTGGAGAAAGAAGCGCTCGACTTTAAAAATGAGGATGTCATTACCGCTCTCGTCAAGAAGATAAAGGCAGCTTTGCCTGCTTATCAAGCCTCTCTCGGTCAGATTCGGGCGAGTGAAAAATCAGCTTCGATTAGTGCGGCTGACGAATTGCGCGACGCTGATTTGCAAGCTCTTCGCGATGCGCTGAAACCTTATCGGGCAGCCAAGCGGGAAGAGGAAAAGTCAGCTTATGCCAGCTTGAAACGCTTGTTTGACCAATACAAAGACGCTCATCAGAAGCATTACGAGGAAGAAACAGCCCTCGTTGTCAGCTTGCTGGACAAGCTAAAAACGGCCCCATATAAGGAGCAAGTGGGGACTTTAGCGCTTGGGAAATTCGTTGAAAATCTGACCGAAAGCCACTCGACTTTTGAACAACTTTTTGCTTCTCGCTCCCAAGAGAAATTGCAAAAAGTGAGCTATGATGTCAAGCGATTGCGCAAAGAAGTGGCGACGCCTTACCAACAGTTGGCGGACTATGTAGTGATTTTGCACCAAGTCAAAGACGATAGCTTTTATGCGACCTTCCTTTCCGTGCTCAACAACAGCCGCAAGCACTATGCGGATGTCCTTGCCCGTCGCAAGGGCAAAGAGCCTAAAGCAGAAGCAGGAAAAGTAGCAGAAATCAACTAACATTTCTTCTTCATCTTACTTGAAGTTTTTCTGTCAGAGCGGTAGGATAAAGACGAAGAAGAGGAAGAGCAGAGGATTAGAAAGTGTGATGGGATGATAAGATTTCATTTTAATAACGAATTTTGGTTTCGGTGGCGGTTTTATCTGTTGAGCATGATGATATTCGTTTCCTTGGTTGTTGAACCTTATCCGAAATTAGACGTGTTCAATGTGATTTATTTTGCTGTGTTGGGAACATTTTTGCTTTTGCAGATCTTTGTGCCAGAGTGTTCGCATAAGCGGTCCTATCCAGTAGGCAGCTATCACTTTAACTGGGAATTTTATAATGATATTTCCTTGTATATGATGTTTTATTTTTTACGTACTTTCTCTTCTGGTCCAATAAGCGGTGATACCGTGTGGTACTGGATTTTGCTGATAGCAGATATTCTCGTTATTTGTACTTTTCTTATCAAAAGAGAAAAAGCAGAGAAGAGTGAAGAATAAGATGTGACAACTTCTATTTTCTATTTCATTCTACAGACATCTATTAAACACCTCCAGGAAATGGGGGTGTTTTGTTTTCTTTAAGTTTTCTTTAGCTTTCTTTTAAGGATTTGCCCGTAAACTACGTAGATAAAGAACGACAAAGGAGAGCAATCTCATGGCTAAAAAAACATTTAAAGATAAATTTCAACGGATAGAAACCAAGTACGTCATCTCAAAGGAAACGTTGGCAGATTTGCTAAAGGAGTTTGAAGCGTATATGGCAGAAGACGAGCATGCCTATTCTACGATTGGCAATCTCTACTATGACACGCCGACCTATCAGATGATTCGGGAGTCTTTGGAGAAGCCTTATTTCAAGGAAAAATTGCGCGTGCGGACTTATGACGCTAGCCCTCAGGCTGATAGCCAAGTTTTTTTGGAAATCAAGAAAAAAGTGCGTAAGGTTGTGTATAAACGTCGGATTGCGACTGAGTTGTTGACAGCAGAGCGATACCTCGCGGGGGAATGCCAGCTTGAGGATTCGCAGATTAAGAAAGAAATCGAATGGCTCTGCAAGCGGTATGGAGGTGTGCAGCCCATGATGTATATTTACTACAACCGCTACTCTTTAAAAGGTTTGGAAGATTCAAATGTGCGGATTACCATTGATTATGATGTCGCTTATCGAACGAAAAAATTAAGTTTGTTAGCAGGAAAAGATGGCAAGAACCTGCTACCTGACAACCATGTTATCATGGAAATTAAGGTACCTGGGGCGTATCCACTCTGGCTGGCAGAAATTTTGGACTGCTACCACGTTTTTCCAAAATCTTTCTCAAAATATGGAGTCGCCTATAAGAAAACAACAGACTATAAAGGAGTAATCAGACATGTTCGATCAGTTATTTAATAACGTTTTTACAGGAACAACAATCAATCCAGCCAGTATGTTTGGTGCGATTGGTGTTGCCCTTGTGCTGGGACTGATATTAGCCAAGGTTTATCAGTACAAAACCATTTACAGCAAGTCCTTTATGATGACTTTGGTTATGCTACCGACTTTGATTGCTATTGTCATTTTTTTAGTAAATGGTAGTCTGGGAGCAGGGGTTGCGGTAATGGGAGCTTTCAGCTTGATTCGCTTTCGTTCAGCACCGGGTGGTGCTAAGGAATTGCTCGCAATTTTCCTTGCTATGACGATTGGGATTGCTGTCGGCATGGGCTATCTTATTTTTGCTAGCGTCTTTACAATCATTATGTCGGTGGTTATGTTGTTGCTGGAAACGGTGAATTTTGGGCAGATGAAGCATTCTATGCGTCAAGTGACTGTTGTCATTCCAGAAAGTTTGGATTATGAGATGGTCTTTGATGACATCTTTCAAAAGGCGACCAACTATGTTGAACTGGCAAATGTCAAAACGTCTGATATGGGAAGTTTGTTCAAGATTAAGTATATTGTCCAATTAAATGGTACGATGACAGAGAAAGAATTAGTGGACGCTCTGCGGACGCGAAATGGGAATTTAGAGATTGCCATTAGCCGCTATGTCACAAAAGAAAATGAACTATAAAAGGAGGACAGCCATGAGAAAATCAACCTCAAAACGAAAACAGTTCAAACGTTTGATTCTGCTTGTCCTATTGACAGTTGCTTTGGGAGCATGCGGTGCGAAAAACGGTAGTTCAACCAGTACCAATTCCTCTAGCACCAGTAAGGTAACGACCGTTAAACTGTCCAATTATTTTACCAAGCGTGACCAAGATGCTTCTTATGATGAATCAAAAGCAACTAAGATTAGTCTGAGCGGTTCATCTGCTAAGGCTTCTGGTTCTGGTGCAGAAGTGTCGGGATCTACGGTGACAATTACTAAAGCTGGGACATATATCTTGTCTGGTTCAAGTGAAAACGTTCAAATCATTGTGAAAGTTAAGAAAAAAGATAAGGTTCAGCTCGTGCTGAACGGGGTCACGATGACTGGAACAGATGCTGCAATTGTCGTAGAAAATGCAGATAAGACTTTTATCACCCTTGCAAAAGGTAGTAAGAATACGATTTCGGATTCTGCCCATCACAAGAATACAAAGTATGATGCTGCAATTTACAGTAAAGATGATCTCACTTTCAATGGTTCTGGCAGTTTGACGGTAGAAGGCAATTATGGGAATGCTATTGAGTCTAATGATGATTTGCGTATTTCAGGCGGAACTTATACGATTAAAGGTTATAAAAACGCCCTTTCAGCTAATGACGCAATCAATATCAAAGCCGCAACAATGAATTTGACTGCTACTTATGATGCAATTCATGCAGACAATGATAAAAATACGTCTCTGGGGAATTTCTATATCCATTCTGGCAAGATAACCATTCACGCTGGGGATGATGGTATTCATGCTTCTAACATTGCTCTTGTTGATGGTGGTACGATTAAGGTAGAAAAGAGCGAAGAAGCGCTGGAAGGCAAAACCGTAACCATTAACGGTGGGGATTTAGACTTGACAGCGAATGACGATGGAATCAATGCCGCAGACGGTAGCAGTAGTAAAAAGACTCCGGGACAAGCTACTGCTGGTGTCAGCCTGACAATTACTGGTGGTAAGATAAAGATTAATGCACAAGGTGACGGTTTGGATTCTAATGGGGATTTGACCATTTCAGGTGGGGAAGTCTATGTGGACGGTCCCACAAATGGTGGCAATGGTGCTCTTGACTATGATGGCAATGGCACCATTACTGGTGGCACCGTTGTAATGGTCGGTAGCAATGGCATGGCAATGGGCTTTGGCTCAAACTCTAAACAGGCCTCTATCCTTACGAATGTACCTGGGAATGCTGGTGCTAAGGTGACGATTTCTGATTCGTCAGGAAAAGAAATCCTCAGCTACACCGCTGCTAAAAATTTCCAATCTGTTCTGGCGAGCTCAGCTGCTATTAAAGACGGTAAAAGCTACACCATTACAGTCAATGGACAATCCACGACTGCAACAGCTAGCCTAACTACTCAAAATGCAAATGGGATGGGCGGAGGTCGGAAATAGCATGAAAAGAGGTCGGTAAGCCCCAACCTCTTTCGTTTGACCTTCACAATAAAACCAATCATACAATTTAAGAATAACACTAAGGAACTGCTTAAACAATTCCTCTTCCTTGGGCTTCAATATAGCACAATAGCAAAAAACAAGTCTATTTTTGAAGGAAAATATATGCTGTAATAAAATTAATGACAGTAAAAAACTAGAGTTTCTTGCTCTAGCTTTTTATGTTACTAATTCTTCAAAATATCTCCTATTTCTGCCAAATTATCAACAGTCCAATCTAGAGTTTCTGCTGGATTAGTTATGTGAGTCAAGCGACTAAAACCCTGCCGGATCCAAATAGTTCGCATACCAAGTTGTTTAGCTGGAAGAATATCATTGTCTAAACGATCGCCAATCATCACAGCATGTTCAGCCAAGCAGTTTGCTTGTTGGAGAGCCAGCTTAAAAATGGCTAGATTAGGTTTTGCCAGACCAACATCGGCAGAAGAAATAATGAGATCTATGTAAGAATCAATACCAAAGTTTCTCAATCTTGCCAGTAGATTCGGTAATTGATTAGCAAGGATACCAATCTTGTAGTGTGAGTAAAGAGTTTTCAGCACATGTTTGCAGTCAGGATACAGCACCTCTAAATCAGACCTCCAAGACGGACGCTTCAGACCATAATCGTTCAGAACCTCCGCATCGCCCTTTTTGTTTTCTTTAAAATAGTGAATCATGGTTTGATAAAATGCTGCATAAGAAATGTGAGTATCCGCAATAGCCTGCTCAATCCGATCTTGGTAGGATTTTTCTTCGTTTACCAAAGTTGAGCCAATATCAAAGAATAACCAATGAATCTGTTTCATGCGAAACCTCTAATAAAGATTGATATCTCCGCTGACAGCTTGGATAGTAAGAGAATCTGTAGAAGCCATTGCTTGGTGGTGGATTGTGTTGCCAATGATTTGGTGGCTCGGCTGGAGCTGGTCAGAAATAGAAATGTCTCCGTGCACCGTTTCGAGATCATATCTGAAATCATGGTGCAGCAGATGAAGTGAAATATCTCCGCTAGTTGTTTGAATGAAAGTCTTACCAGTAATTTCTAAAGAATGCGTATCGAAATCCCCTGACACAAGAGACAGCTTACAATCCGTCAATTTGACATGCGCTAGATGAATATCGCCACTGATAAGGGTAACATTGGTTTGTTGCAAATGGCAATGCCGCATAGTCAGATCGCCACTTGAAAGCTCAATCGTTCCTTTTTGTGTTTGAAGATGAGATACAGCTACATCACCAGAAGTTGCTTGAAGTGAGAATGATTGAAGAATCTTGCTATTCGGGATTTGAATGCAAACTGGATGACGATCCAGACCATTTTTCATGACATGAATAATCCAGTTCAAACCACTAGAGTTTGCTGCTCCTTTTTCTGTAATGTACCATTTCTTGTCACGAACAATCGAGCTTAACTGGTTGCTGCTCTTTCCGTTGTAGTATTTGATATGAAAGAAAGCATCAGGTGAAGGCTCAATTTGAATATCTTTAGTACTCACATCAATATGCAATTCAGAGACGGTTGAGTAATCTTCAAAGATATAAGTGTCGCTAACATATTGTGAAGGATGAATATTCGGAGATGGTTGTTTTGCTGGATTATCAGAATTTATCTCTTCTGTCGAATGTACTGAAAGCGAGCGAATAATCTCTTCTGCTGCGTCTCTAGGATCTCCTAACTCTTTAATGACTAGTGCTTCATTTTCAGATCCAGCGTCTTCAAAGTATTCCGTAAAATAATCCATCGCTTCTTTATAGTCTGCCTCAGGTAATGTTTTTAAGTATTTCTCTAATGCGGCTAAATAATCAGTTCTTGTCATGACGAACGCTCCCTTCTATAATACCGTTGACTGTCGCTGTATACACTTTCCACTTCTCCTTAAGGGTACTTAATTGCTCTCGTCCATTTGGAGTAAGAGAGTAATACTTTCGTTTTCGACCTTGATATTCTTGAGAATAAGTTGTTAAGTAACGATTCTTTTCTAACTTTTTTAAAATAGGATATAAGGTTGATTCCTTGATATTGGCAATCAATTTAATCGTTTGGCTAATCTCATAGCCATAGGAATCTTCACTTTCCAAAATCGCTAGAATGAGAAATTCAATCAAGGTAGAAGATGTTGGAAAATACATGAGTCACCTCCTATGTATAATATTTTTATATATAATTTTTCTATACATAGTATAGTGCTTTTCACTTTCAAAGTCAAGAAAATATATAAAATTTTTATATATTTTTAAAATGTAAGTCTAAAACCATTTTCTTTTCTAGTTTTTTGAGACAGCACATCTGTGATTTCTCTAGGTTTGTTGTAAATAAACCTTAATTCTAGCTTAATTCATTAATTAAAGAATGTTTTGTATTGAAAAATTGCGCTAGAAAATGGTAAAATATACTAAGTCTATCTTAGAAGTAAGACAAAAGTGATGAATATAATGAAAAAACATAAAATAATTTTTAAATTTTTTGGGCAGACGCTACTTTATTTTGTGATATTTTTAGCCTTGCTTTATTTCTTTAATTATCTTGGCCAAGGTCAAGGTGGTTTTATCTACAATGAATTTTAGGAGCAGATTGTGACCAATTCAGTAATTAATGATATGATTGAAACGATTGAGTATTTTGCTCAGTCTCAACCAGATTTTCCAGTTTACAATGTCCTCGGAGAAGTTCATACTTATCATGATTTGAAAGTGGACTCAGATTCCCTTGCTGCAAAGATTGATAGCCTTGCGCTTCCTGAGAAATCACCAGTAGTAGTTTTTGGTGGGCAAGAATACGACATGTTGGCGACTTTTGTAGCCTTAACGAAGTCAGGTCATGCCTATATCCCGATTGATAGTCATTCCGCCCTTGAACGTGTGACAGCAATTGTGGAAGTGGCACAACCTAGTCTCATCATTGCGATCAATGAATTTCCACTGAAAGATAAATCGATACCAATTCTTGATTTAGCAACAGTTCAAGCAGCTTTTGCAGAAAAAAAGCCTTACCAGCTTACACATTCTGTTAAAGGGGATGATAATTACTATATCATCTTCACTTCAGGAACGACTGGAAAGCCAAAGGGTGTGCAAATCTCGCACGATAATTTGCTCAGTTTCACTAACTGGATGATTACAGATAAGGAATTTGCGACTCCAGAGCAGCCACAAATGCTGGCACAGCCACCGTATTCTTTTGATTTATCGGTTATGTATTGGGCGCCAACCTTAGCACTTGGAGGCACACTTTTTGCGGTTCCGTCTGCCATTACGCAAGATTTCAAGCAGTTATTTGAAACTATCTTGAATTTGCCGATTGCCATTTGGACATCAACACCGTCTTTTGCAGATATGGCGATGTTATCGGAAGATTTCAACGCTGAAAAAATGCCAAGCATTACGCATTTCTACTTTGACGGGGAAGAATTGACGGTTAAAACAGCACAAAAATTGCGTGACCGTTTCCCAAATGCGCGTATTATCAATGCTTACGGTCCGACAGAAGCAACGGTGGCTTTATCTGCCGTTGCCATAACAGATGATATGCTAGCAAACATGAAACGCTTGCCGATTGGTTATACCAAACTAGATTCACCAACCTTTGTTATTGACGAAGATGGAAACAAGTTACCAAACGGTGAGCAAGGCGAAATTATCGTTTCTGGACCCGCTGTGTCAAAAGGCTATATGAACAATCCAGAAAAAACAGCTGAAGCATTCTTTGAATTTGAAGGGCTACCAGCCTATCATACAGGAGATGTTGGCACCATGACTGACGAAGGTTTACTTCTTTACGGTGGTCGCATGGACTTCCAAATTAAGTTTAATGGTTTCCGCATTGAGCTGGAAGATGTCTCACAAAATCTGAACAAATCCAAATATGTCGACTCGGCTGTGGCTGTACCGCGATATAACAAAGATCATAAAGTACAAAATCTTTTAGCCTATGTTATCTTGAAAGACGGAGTGAAAGAACAATTTGAGCGTGAGATCGACATCACAAAAGCTATCAAGGACGACTTACAAGATATTATGATGTCTTATATGATGCCTTCAAAATTCCTTTATCGTGAATCTTTACCACTAACACCGAATGGGAAGATTGATATTAAAGGTTTGATTAGTGAGGTTAACAATCGATGATGGATTTCATAAGACAGATTCCTCATTTGGAACCGTACGGGGATCCACAATATTTTGTGTATATCATTTTAGCTGTTTTGCCTATCTTTGTTGGTTTGTTCTTCAAAAAGAGATTTCCCATTTATGAGGCCTTAGTTAGTTTAGCTTTCATCATTTTTATGTTAATTGGACCTAAATTAACGCAAATCTATGCTCTACTGTTTTATGTTCTTTGGCAAATGCTTTGGGTTTGGACTTATAAAATTTATCGAAAAACAAGAGATAGTAAGTGGATATTCTATTTACATGTTGCACTCTCTGTTCTGCCGCTTTTCTTTGTAAAGGTAACGCCAGCTATTTATGGTCATCAATCACTATTGGGCTTTTTAGGAATTTCCTACTTAACTTTCCGTTCAGTAGGAATGATGATTGAGCTTCGAGATGGTGTGCTCAAAGACTTTAGTTTATGGGAATTTTTACGTTTCATGCTCTTTATGCCAACTTTTTCAAGTGGACCGATTGATCGCTTCAAACGTTTTAATCAAGACTATGAAAAGATCCCTGAGCGTGATGAATTGTTGGATATGCTTGAGAAATCAGTGCATTATATCATGCTAGGTTTCCTGTATAAGTTTATTTTAGCACATATCTTCGGCTCTATGATATTACCGCCTTTGAAGCAGTACGCATTACAAATGGGTGGTTGGTTTAATCTACCAACGCTAGGAGTAATGTATATCTTTGGACTGGATTTGTTCTTTGACTTTGCAGGCTATTCAATGTTTGCCCTTGCTATTTCCAATCTAATGGGAATTAAAAGTCCGATTAACTTTAATAAGCCTTTTGTTTCGCATGATTTGAAAGAATTTTGGAATCGTTGGCATATGAGTTTATCATTTTGGTTCCGTGACTTTGTCTTTATGCGTCTGGTTACAGTACTTATCCGAAACAAAGTTTTTAAAAATCGGAATACCACTTCAAGTGTAGCTTATATCATCAATATGCTAGTCATGGGCTTTTGGCACGGAGTCACTTGGTATTATATTGCTTATGGACTCTTTCACGGTCTAGGACTCGTTATCAATGATGCTTGGGTGCGAAAGAAGAAGATCATCAATAAAGAGCGGAAAAAGAAGAATTTACCTCCCTTGTCAGATAACAAATGGACGCAAGTAGCGGGAATGTTTATCACCTTTAATGTTGTAATGTTTTCATTCTTAATCTTTTCAGGATTTTTGAATGATTTATGGTTTAAAAAATAAAAAGGAGTTCTCTAATGGATATAAAAGCAGAAGTATTGGAAATTATTGATGAATTGTTTATGGAAGATGTATCAGACATGATGGATGAAGATTTGTTTGATGCAGGCGTTCTGGATAGTATGGGAACAGTTGAATTGATTGTTGAGTTAGAAAATCGCTTTGATATTCATGTTCCAGTATCAGAATTTGGTCGCGACGATTGGAATACAGCTAATAAAATTATTGAAGGTGTAACGGAGCTTCGTAATGCTTAAACGTTTATGGCTTATTTTAGGTCCGGTTATCTGTGCCTTTTTGATGGTTGTAACCTTACTATTTTTCTATCCAACCAAGCAGCGACATGATTATCAATCTGAAAAGCGCTCAGCCGTTACCCTGACAGCAGGAAGTTTCAAAGGAAGAGCACAAAAAGTACGTGCTTTAACAGATAAAAAGCATCGTTTTGTTCCTTACTTTGGGTCAAGTGAATGGTTGCGATTTGATAGCATGCACCCTGCTGTTTTGTCTGAAAAATACAAGCGGAATTATCGTCCATATTTTTTGGGACAACGTGGAGCGGCATCTCTCACACAATATTTTGGGATGCAACAAATGCTCCCCCAAATAGAAAATAAAACAGCTGTTTATGTGATTTCTCCTCAATGGTTTACAAAAAAAGGTTACAGCCCTGCAGCTTTTCAACAATATTTTAATAGTGATCAATTAACTAGTTTCTTGCACCAACAAGAAGGAGACATTGCTGCTCAATATGCAGCGAAGCGTCTCTTGCAACTGTATCCGACAGTAGCTATGAAAGATAATGTAAAAAAAGTCGCTGATAATCAGAAACTGTCAAATTTCGATAAACAGTACATTCGCCTTATAAGCCGCTTGAATAACCGCGAAGACGCTCTTTTTAGCTCCCTTTTTTCCGAACATAATGAGAATTATGAAAAATTAGTACAACCTCAGGTCAATCGATTGCCAGATAAATTTTCTTACTCAGATCTAGAGAAATTTGCGACAAGAGATGCTCAGAGGAATACAACAAACAATGACTTAGGAATTGACAATAAGTTTTATAAACATCGCTTGCGAAAGCGCATAAAGAAACTTAAAGGAACGCAAAAAAGGTTTTCTTATACCAAATCTCCTGAGTATAATGATTTGCAGCTTGTCTTGAATCAGTTCGCAAAGTCAAAAACCAATCCAATTTTTGTGATTCCGCCCGTTAATGCGAAATGGACGGCTTACACAGGATTGAGTCAGGAAAAATACCAACAGGCTGTTAAAAAAATTCGTTATCAATTAGAAAGCCAAGGTTTTACCAATATTGCAGACTTTTCAAATGATGGTGGAAAACCTTATTTTATGCAGGATACGATTCATATGGGATGGCTTGGTTGGCTAGCGTTTGATAAAGCTGTGAATCCTTTTATTTCAAATCCAAAACCAGCTCCTAACTATCAAATAAATAATCGATTCTTTAGCAAAGAATGGGCAAATTATGACGGCGATGCCAAGGATTTTAAATAATCATAAAAAGCTGAGAGAAATCTCAGCTTTTTAGAATGGGAGAAAGGGATGATACGACTTGTAAAAAGAGAGGATTTCTCAGTAGTTTTATTATGTCAGAACGTTTATGTTCCAGCACTTTGACAATTTTATTTACATCCAATCAAGATATAATCTTCAATGGCCTTGGCAACACCGTGCTGATTATTGGTTTGAGTAATAGCGGTGGCTTGAACTTTCACAGGTTCAGGGGCGTTTCCCATGGCGACTCCAAAACCAGCTAACTTTATCATCGGAAGGTCATTAAAATTATCTCCGATTGCCATGACTTGAGGAAGCGGAATTTGATAGTGTTGAGCGATTTCTTGGAGGGCATTTTCTTTGGAGACATTCTTAGCAGTGACCTCTAAGTAATTGTCTTTTGAAAGATAGAAAGCTGTATTGGGAAAATCAAGAGTTTGGAGATAATTGTAGAGACGCTGAATTATTGCAGGTTCATCAATCAAGAGAAGTTTGTGGATTGGGACAAGTACATCTAAGACAAGAATGAGTAGATTTTGAATTGTGGGGACTTCTCCAGTGATGTCAGCTTCAATCTGGATCCACTTATCAAAACGGTCGGCTAGCCAGTTCTTTCCAGAGTAGAGATTGATAGAAACTGTTGGAAATTCTTGCTTGATTAATTCAATGAAAGTCCGAATTTCTTTTTTATCCAAAGGGTGTTCAATGATAGTTTCATAATGTTGCGGATTACCTTTAATAACGAGAGCACCATTGTAGCAAGCTAAGGGATTGTCACCAAGCCCTAGTTCGTGCGCGATTGGCTTCATACCAAGTGGAGAGCGAGCAGATGCCAAGACAAAGGGAATGTTTTTCTTCTTTAAAAGCGGAATTTGCTCTTTCAGATTTTTGTCAACCTGATGTTGGTCATTTAAGATGGTTCCATCAATATCACTGACAATCAAACGAATACTTTGGTTATTCATAATTGTATCCTCCGTAAATTTAGTAGATGATTTTTAAAGTGTCAGGTAGGAGTGTCTTGATTTCTGTAGTTGGCTTTTGGTCTGTAATCCAATAGTCGAATGAACTGATATCGCTTAAAATATAATTGGAATTTTTTTGCCATTTCTCCTGCTCGGCTAGCAATACTTTCGTTTGGCTATGTTGCATGACTAGTTTTTTAATATAGGCATCTTCAGCATCCTCATAGCTAACTTGTCCATTTTTCAAACTTGCTGCTCCAAAGAAAGCAATATCGAATTGAAGATGTTCTAATAATTCAGCTTCATTTAAGGAATAATAGAAGCGGTTTTTGGGATAGAATTTGCCTCCAAGTAGATGAAAATCAATCTGTTTCTGGCCACTAAGCATGATAGCATTGTCTAAGGAATGCGAATAAATAGTGTTTTTTTGATTCATCAATTGAGCTAATTGCAAGATAATTGTTGAGACGTCAAAGTAAAGCAGTTGTTCTTCCTTAATCAATTCGTACGCTTTTTGAGCAATTTTTCTTTTTTCCTTGGTAAATTTTTTGCTACGATCATTGAAGGAGAGGATTTGTTGTTTGTTTTCTAAAGGAAGGATTCCGCCATGAGTCCGTTGTACGAGCTTACGCTCATTTAAAATAGAAAAATCCCTGCGAATGGTATCTTTAGAAACGTGAAAATAGTCAACCATTTCCTTTGCAGAAAGCTGTCTTTTCTCTGCAAGTAATTCTAATATTTTATTTAATCGTTGTTCTTGATACATACTCTTCCTCCTATGATTTCATTTTAGCATAAGGCATAAGTGATTTCAAGTTTTTTTAATGATTTATAAGTTTTTTGTAATGAGATTCAACTGTAAAGCCTTAAGGCAAATTTAAGTTAACTTTCTTATACTATAGATAATCCTAAAAACCTTTTCTCATACTAATCTCCTAAAGAAAAAAGCAATCGAATTGTACTGCCTTCAAAAGTTGGACAAATACGATTGCTTTTTTGTGTAAAATTCATGTTATAATAAGACCATGATTTCAAAAGAATTTCAAGAGCTGATGCGAGTAGATACAATTGCCACAGCAAAAGCCTTGCTTGGCATGCAACTTTGTTTGGATGGAAAACCCGTAGGAAGAATTGTTGAAACAGAAGCTTATCTGGGTGCAAAAGATAGTGCTTGCCATAGTGCGCATGGTAAACGCAGTCCGAAAAATGAATCTATGTATTTATCAGCAGGGCATTGGTATGTCTATCAGATTTACGGTCATCAGATGCTGAATTTAGTGACGAGGGCTGAAAATATAGCAGAAGCCGTCTTGATTCGGGCCTTGGAATTACCAGATGGTACATTACTTGCTAATGGTCCGGGGAAATTAACTAAATTTGTAGGGATTAGTAAAGCTTTTGATGGTCAGAATGTACAAGAATCACGTTTGCAACTGGCAGCCGATGCACTTCCTTTGCAAATTAGTTCACGTCCACGAATCGGCGTCACCTGTACAGATCATTGGCGAGAAGAGCTACTTTGCTTTTATGTAGCTGGCAATCGTCATGTGTCAAAAATTGCAAAAATAGGGTTATTACCAGATGAAGAAACATGGAGGAGAACACTTGATGACGAAAATTGAAATTTTTGAACAGGTTGTGGCGATGATGAAACAGGATTCGTCAACCAAAAAGGATCTAAAAGGAGCAGATCCAGACATGTATCGCAGGCAAATCACAAACGAGATGAAGGATGAGGATTTTCTTTATCAAATGCGGTGTTATCTGGCAAGTTTTGGAATCATTAGTCACGTTAGTTTTCATCCCAAACATCGGCAGGCACTAGGGTTTCGGCTGAGAAAATTTGAGAATCGACTATATATACTGAATGCAAATCCTGATACGGACTTATGCGTTGCAGACCAGATAATTTTGATAGATAATCAAACAATTCCAGCATTTTATCAAGTGCATCGTGATTATTTTGTCAGTGAGACAGAAGAGCGCCAATATATGGAGTGGGCCTACTTTGTGGCTAAATCTGATACGGTGACCTTGCTGCGAAATGGGCAAGAGCAGACAATTTCAGTACAGGAAACAAAATTGACTACACACACTCCTGCTTTTGAATATAAACAATTATCAGAAGAAACTCTATATTTGAAAATGGAAAATTTCTTTGATGAAGAAGCCATTGCAAACTTATACCAAGAAAGTAGCTCAGCTATTAGCACAGCAAAGAATGTTATTGTTGATGTGCGTGTTAATCATGGTGGATCGGATTCGTTGTATTTTCCTTTATTGCAATATGCACTTTCTGATGGCAAAAGTTTTAAGGACGTGACTTTTTCTGATGATGGTATGGAAATTTTATATACTAAGCGTAATGTAGAACTGCGTTTACAAGATTTTCAAGCAATGCTAAGGCAAGAAGATATTTCGCCTGAAACTCGAAATATGCTGGAGCAGTTTATAACTGAATTGGCTGTCAATAAAGACAAGGGGTATGTACTTTATGATCAATCAGATGAAGCGATTTTACCAGATGTGACTGGACAAGCAAAACCAGAAAAATTGTTTATTTTGTCGGATGTCTACTGTGGTTCATCAGGGGATAATTTCGTTTCGATGATGAAAGCATTTGACAAAGTTACCGTGATAGGTAGACCAACTCTAGGAATTTTAGATTATTCTAATTGCTGCACGGTGGATTTTGGCGATTATGAATTTGTATTTCCAACTTCACGGAGCCTTGCCGTTGATAAAGGACAAGGAATGAATGATAAAGGAGTGATACCAGATATTTTCATCCCTTGGACACCAGAGCATTTAGAGCGAGATATTGATTTAGAAGAATGTCTCAAACTTTGTTAAAGAAAAAAGAGAATGAAGCCGAACGTGTGATTTCATAGAAATCTAGTTTCGAATTTCATTCTCGTTTTTTTTATAAAATTTTATCAGATTTTTCTACATAAAAGAGCGCAATAATCATGATGATTGTAAGAACAAGCAAAATGACGATAGCTGGTATCCAAGAGCGGAAAAAATCTGCACTGTAACCAAAGAGAGCTGGACCAAAAGCGGCAAGGACATACCCGCCTGTTTGTGCTAATCCAGATAGCTGTGCAGTCTGATCAGGGCTGCTTGTTTTCATTGAAAAAGTAACCATAAGATAAGGGAAGAGTGCACTTACGGCTGTACCAATTAGAATGTTGATAATGAGCCAATACATAAAATTATTTGTCTGTATCAGTAACATGCTAATGCCGATAAGAGCGGATGATGATATTAGACCAAGCATGATGAGGCGATAACGAGGAGAGAGTCGAGTTGTCAAGCTGGGAATGGTCATTGAAAACGGCAGACTAATCAGATTAAAAACAGAAGCTAAAAATCCAGCAGAAGCATTTGAAATGCCAGCTTGTATGGCCATCGTCGGCAACCATGTTAGGCAAGTGTAAAAGAGTAGTGATTGCAGACCACCAAAAATAATAATAGCCCAGACTTTTTTATTTTTCCAAATAGTGTTGCCTTGACTTGATTTGTCTTTGCTGACTAAGTAGTGATTGTAGGAAGTATTTGGCAACCAAACTAAAAATGCTAAAAGACAGATGGCTGTCAGACAAAGTACCAACCCTTTCCATGAACTGGCTTCTGTTATGGGCACAGCAATAGAGGAAGCGATAGCTGTTGATAATCCCATAGAAGTGATATACATCGTTGTCAATAGCCCGATCCGATGCGGTTGGTTGGCTTGGATGACGCTTGGAAGTAATACGTTAAGCACTGCAATGGAAGCTCCAATAAGAATGGTTCCCATATAAAGGAGTGGTAGATTAAAAATCCGAATTAAAGAGCCGATTGTAAGAAGAGCGAGGACAAGAGCAAACAGTTTTTCTAGCCCAATTTTACTCGCTAAACGCGCTGAAAATGAAGAACAGAGAGCGAACATGATCAAGGGCAGACTGGTCAAAAGACCAAGTGAGCTCACCGAAACATGAAGCCCACTAGCAATGTTCGTTAAAACAGTTGGAAGCGTTGTAAAAGGCGTCCGCAAAGCGACACCCACCATGATAATTCCTGGTAATAAAAAGATAGAATGTTGTTTTTTCATAAATACTCCTAAGGGGTTCTTAGAAAATTATACCATAGAAATAGCTGAAATTATAGTTCTATATTAGTGCATGAGCTCCAGATAGTAGGATGTAATAGTGGCTTCTTCAATTTTATTTCGTTGTCCTAGCCACCAAGTAACTGTTTCGATAAAAGTTGTTGTGACATAGTTTTTTAAAAATGGTTCTGGTAAATTAGATTTTTGTGTCAATAGCTTTTCGCGAATGAGAGGAAAGAGATAGTGTTCTAGCTCTAATTTTAAACGATTAATAAAATAGATATTTTTAGATAATAATAAAGTGGCTATTTTATCTTGATTTTTCCTGAAATGGTAAAAAATATGAGCTGTTGCATCAAAAAGCTCACTTGCTTGGTAGCGCTCAATAAACGTATGCTGGAACAAATCTTGGCACATTTCTTCAAGTAGTGCCTCTTTTGTCTCAAAATGAGCATAGAAAGTCGACCGACCGACATCTGCAAGGTCAATGATTTCTTGAACTGTGAGGGACTCATAACTTTTTTGATTTAAAAGAGTGATGAAAGCCTGATAAATGGCTGTGCGTGATTTTTTAACTCGTCTATCCATCGTTTCCGAACAAATCTCCCTAAATGTACGCTATCAAACGAAGCATTAGATTTGTTTCTTGTTTCCTCCATTAAAATAGTAGATAATATAAGTGAACAAAGTGTTTTGTTTTGAATACATTATACAACAAATAAAATGAAATCTCAATGTGCAATTAGAAGGAGAAGATCATGAAATCAAGTAAAAATGTCTGGATTGCATTTCTGTTAAATTTTTCTTTTGCAATTATTGAATTTACCTTTGGTGTTCTTTTTAATTCTAGTGCTGTGCTAGCAGATGCGGTGCATGATACGGGTGATGCTTTAGCAATTGGCTTATCAGCATTTTTTGAAAGAATTTCCAATAGACGAGGTGATAGAAACTATACATTAGGCTATAAACGGTATAGTTTACTGGGAGCCATGTTGACCTCTACCATTTTGATAGTGGGCTCTATTCTCATTTTGGTTGAAAATGTTCCCAAGCTATTTGCGCCTGAACGGGTAAATTACGACGGTATGCTTATCTTGGGAATTTTTGCAATTGTAATCAACTTTGCAGCCAGCAGGGTGGTTAGTCATGGACATACGCACAACGAATCCATTCTGAGTCTGCATTTCTTAGAAGATATTTTAGGCTGGTTGGCTGTGATCTTTGTATCCTTTATTCTTCGTTTTACAAACTGGTATTTCCTTGACCCATTGCTTTCACTCATCATTTCAACCTTTATCTTGAGTAAAGCACTACCAAAGTTTTGGGAAAATGTTCAAATCTTTCTTGATCACGTACCGAGCGATGTAAATCTGAATGACCTTTATGCAGAAATTCAAACAATCGAGAATATCCAAACAGTCACTCAGCTAAATGTTTG
The DNA here is from genome assembly GCF_001809055.1 of Streptococcus sp. HMSC034B05. NCBI lineage: Bacteria > Bacillati > Bacillota > Bacilli > Lactobacillales > Streptococcaceae > Streptococcus > Streptococcus sp. HMSC034B05. The sequence continues at coordinate 76,819 of NZ_KV795627.1, forward strand.
GACAACCGATGGACTAGAAAAATTTGCGATGATTCATATTTGCATGAAACATCCCGAACAACAAGCAGAAACTCAGCAGCTCATTCGCCAACATCTCAAAATGTATGGAATTACAAAAGTAACCATTCAGACAGACAAAAGTTTAGATGAGCACGAAGAATGCTGTATTGGTGGAGAGAATGAGGAATGAGGAGAATAAAAATGGAGCATTCCGCTGTTAAGGAGTTGTTGAAAAGTGTTAAATCTGTTATCAACAAATTTTCAAAAGAAGACAGTTGGGGTATTTGTTTCCTAGATGTTGAAAAAGTAGCTCAGCTTGTCATAGAGATAGGAAATTGCTAAAATGTGAATAAGCAGATATTTGATTCGTGATGTAGCTGTTAACGAACGGAATCCTCTTTCCAAAGGTATGGGATTTGAAGTGTATAAAGGAATAGTACGTGATGAACAAGGGAATCCCTATCCTCTTCTATATATGAATTAGATAAATAATTTATAGTATTTTGAGAGTAATAGTCTGCAGACTATTTAAACAATATAAAAATCACACTAGCATTATTGTACCGCCCTCCAAAAGTATAGTCATTATTATTTATTGTCGTATGATTCTCTACTTTTTTATAATATTCATGGTCAATACCAGTAATACTCACCATATAATAATTGATTTCCCTTGGTTGAACAAAGCGACAAGAAGGATAGCTGATACCATAAATAGAAATGGGGGAGTAGTTTCTTCATAATAGTAGCACTTCCTTAGTTTATCAACTTAGCATTAGGGAAATAATGCAAAAGTCTATTGAAACAGACAAAAATGAATGTCTATTATAATGAAGAATCAAGTTCTTTCGAGAAAATATCTATTTTTTGAAAAACGATATTAGAAGTTGAATGGTACTGGATGAATATTTCTAGGCGGCCTGAGGGGATGATGTGGAGTTCCATTTTTGTTTTTCTGAAGACAATATAGATTTGGTACTAGTTCCGTAATGACTTTTTCCCTGTTCATGTAAGTACCATTGTTTCCCCAACAAGCAACTATTAAATCAGACTGTGTTACACATTCTAAAAGATAATGATCATTATCTTTTCCGATAGGATCATCAATTAAATATATATTTTTCGGATAAGTACTTCTAAAAGCAAATAAATTAGCCATAAGTAAAGTTCCATATCCCCAATCTTTTGCGAAATTTATGCATCTAGTGATTGTAGGATCATCAACATTTTCATTAGCGATTGATGGGTTTAATCCAATAAATAGAATTGTAGGTTTTGTGGAGTCCCACGTACGAGATAGTTTGTAACGATAAATCTTATCTTTAGATATAATAGCTTTCTTTTCCACGATTGATTCTCCTTTTTTATATTATATACTATTGATTAAAAACATAGTCAAACTAGGTGTTAAAAAAGGTAGAGATTAAATTGAAATACAGTGCAATATATCGCAATTGACAAAAAGAAAAAACGCTTGAAATCAGCGTTTTTATTTGGTATTGATTTGTATTTAGCTCTTATTTCACCTCTGTAAGAGTTAAATAATTTCTATTTTAGCTGTTAGAAACGTTGGTACATCAATGTTTCTAGAATGCTACATAATAAAAGGTAGAGTGAATGGTAGAGTAGTTATTGCGTTAGCTCAGCAATCTTTTCAAGATAAATCCCCACAGCTTCTAACTTTCGTTGTGGTGCTAATTCAGCGTAAGTATCCATTGTAGTTGAAATGGATTTATGTCCCATTCTGACTTGGAGTTCTTTCCAATTTGTTCCAGCATTAAGTAGCATTGAAGCATGAGTATGTCGGAATAAATGGAAACCATAGTTTGGTAATCCAAGACCTACTAACCTTTTCTTAAGAGTTGTTCTCTCGTTTCTGTCACACATATAGTTCCCATAGATTGTAGGGAAAATCAGTTTTGTTCTATGTCTGTTGTGCAATTCAAGATACTTGTTCATTTCGTGGTGGAAATCTCTGAGTTTTTCTATTATGGGGGGAGGGACAGGGACAGAGCGATTTCCTGCATCAGTTTTTGGTGTAGCTTTACAGATAACTTCCCCTTTTGTCCCATCTTTTTTATTTGCGGTTTTCCACATCAATGTTTTACTGACGTTAATAGAAGAATTTTCAAAATCTAGGTCATCAATCGTCAATGCAAGTAATTCATTTATTCGCAAAGCGGAGGCTAATAGAGTATTACAAATTAACTTAAATCTACGATTGGCTCTATTGTTATCTAAACTTTCAAGATAATTAAGCCATATTACAAGACCATCATCATGTAATACCATGATGCGTTGCTTATTTGATTTTGGCTTAGGTGGTATCTTAACAGTGCTAACAGGATTAGTGATTAGTCCATAGTTTGTAATTCCATAGTCAAAAATATCTTTCAACTTATGGATAACAGCACCAAAATCTTTAGCACTACCTTTATCAGCACGCTTTATACCAGATTCAATGGACTCTTTTGATTTCTTTGCCAAATCGTTTAACCAAAGCTGGATATCCGCAGATTCAATTTTATCTGGTTTGTAATCTCCAAATTTAGGGATAATATAATTATCAAGATAACCTCTTACTCTGTTCAGAGTATTATGCGAGTTAACCCAGGTTTTATATGATTTAAACCATTCTTCAGCTAAATCTTCCAGTGTATCAATGACGATAACTTTTTCTCGTGTTGAGCCATTTTTTTCAAATTCTAGTCGTGCTTGAATGATTGCTCTATCTAACTGTTTTAGTGTCTTGGCTGTAATGGTAGTAGTGACTTGCTTACCAGTTTTGATATCTTTTCCCAGAAATGTCCCCTTCAAAGTGTATGAGATGGACCTATCTTTTTTGATTTTTTTAATGACTTTTTTGCCATTATGAATAATTGTTTCAGTTTCCATATTTGCCTTTCTTCATGGATATTGAAGTAGGCTAAAATAGTTACCACTCTTTCTTTTAGATAAAACTATTTTAGCACAAATTTTCAGAATTAGGATTGTAAAAAGTTGATAATATCATCTAGTAGATAGAAGACGGTTCGAGTTCCCTCTATAGGAGGTTCTAATCTTTTTAATCCTTTTTGTTCCCAAGTTTTTAGTGTGTTTGGGGAGATATTTAGCTGTTTTAGCAATTCTCGCTGTTGTATTATCTTTAGTGGTATGTTCTGTTCTTTGATTTGAATGAGTTTGATAAGTGTTTGCAATAATTGTTCAATTTGTTCTAATTTTTCGTTATTCATTATTCTCTTTCTCCTCTGTGTTTGAATTATGGAGTCGATTAGGATTGTATCTTCGTGAATCTAGGTATTTGGCGAAGAAATATGTACGTTCAATGATAAGCCCTAATAAATTGGTATTGTTTGCTCGGGCATACCAGACCAATTCTTCAAATTCGGTAAAGTCGTTCTCTTCGATAATATCAACTACTTCATGTATAAAATCCGAGGAGTTCATCTCCATCAAGAATTTTTCTAAATTAAAGCCGCAACCGACTTCAATATCCTCAATGTTGTAGGGGGTCTTATCTGGATTTTCCGCATGGGTAAAGTAGTCAAATAAACCAGTGGGAGACATAACTACCTCCACATGTGCTGGACCGTTTAGTTTGTCACTGATGATATTTGATACTTGTGAATAGCTTTTCAGTGAATCAAAGAAGAAAGCACCGTGTTTGTGCGATTTCTTGAACTCTCCCGTCTGTCTATTAACGTCCTTATCGTGCCAAGGACTAAGAATAAACGGAATATGGAGTTCCTCTAATATATTCAAGTAGTTCTCTGGTGCGCTTTCCTCGTAGAAGAGAAAAGTCCATTTGGTTGAGCGCTGTTCTTTTGCCATAGGCAGTTACCTCATTTCTTTTGGGTTCTATTACTAAGGAGAAATGACAGGTCGTATGCAAAGTTTTTTTGAAAAAATTGAATTTTTTGTGATTATTGATTATTGACCTATTGGGGGTCGTAGTCACCCCAATAGGTCATGATAGAAAAGAATATAAAAAGGGGCTGTCTGGCTTTTGCTTAACGCAAGCCACAGCCCCAAGGGATTAACGTTTTTGTCCAGTGAACCACAATTGGTTACGAACTCGAATAGGAGAGGAGAAATAATAGTCTGCGTGTTGGCTGACGATTTCTTCTTTTAATTGTGCTTCCATCTCTTTTAGAATTTTTTGCCCTTGTTGGTCTCTAGGGACTTTTAGAAAAATAGTGATGGTATCTTTTCGTATATCTACGATACACTTACGAACAGCTCGGTTAAATCCGTTATGGATTGGGTTGATAGTAGTAACCGTCTGATGTTCAAGATTGCTTATCTTCTGTACTCGTTCACGCTGAAACAGGAAGTGTCGCAACAGAAAAGTGTGATAGACAGATTGGATATAGTTCCAAAGACTATCTGTTTTCAACCGTTGTATTATTTCTAATCCAACCAAAAATAAGGCAAGTAGAAGAGAAATAAGTGCAAATCCATGACAAACGGAACTAATGATATCCGTAATACTTTTGACCGTATCTAAATTGACAAACGTGATATTTGTTAGTTGAACGGAAAGATAATTGAATAACCATCCAAATGCAGAACAGATAGGTGCAAATAGAAATAAATATAGTATGAGATTAAAACTTCTCATAAAGTAGGTTTTATTGGTCATAGAATACCTCGTTTAGTGTAGTAGGTTGGACAGAGTAAGGGTAGAACTTGATAAGGGTGTTCATTGTCTATAACTTGAATGATACCTGTCCCATGTCCTGTTGGAATGACAATCCCCTCTGGGTCTAGGTCTGGAAATAAAAATTGAGTAGTTTTCTGATTGATATTTCCAATTTGTAACAATACGTTTAGCTGTTCCCTCACCGATATAGGAATGGTATTGTGGTCAAAACGCTGGCTTACTAAAAACAGATGGATTTTTGTAGCACGTCCTAACAAGGCAATCTGTGAGAGTAAGGAGAAAAAGGCTTCTTTGATACTCTTATTGACTCCCTCGGATAAAGCTAGGACTTCGTCAATAACAATAGTTAGATGGGCAAATTGATGATTGGGATTATCATATAAGATAGCTTGTCGTTTCTGAATGAGAGTTGCACACTGGCTTAATTGTTCATTAACCTGTGAGACAAAATCTGATTTTGAACGGTTTTCAACAGGGTGGATAACCGCAATGTGATTTTCCCTTGCCCATCGACTTGGTGTATCAAATTTAGGGTCAATGATAATCAAGTCAGACATATGCTTCAGTACACTCAAGAAGTAAGTGAGAGCGTACGATTTCCCAGAACCTGAATTTCCAGCAATAGCCCAGTGATTGACCCTATCTAAATTGAGTTCAAAGTGCTTCATGACAGGGATTTTCCCATGTGTTAAGCTGGCTGAAAACTTATCCAAATCAGGAATTGCCAACCGTTCTGAAATTCCTTTTTTCCAAGGGAAGAATAAGCCACGTTGAATGTGTAAATCATCTGTTTCTAGGGGGACAAAGTAGGTAGCATTTTGTTTTAGAAGCGTATATTGTGGGTAAAGTGAAGCATTGGCAATCAGAAATATTTTCTTGTACAAGTCGTCATCGAGGATATAGGCGCACGGCAGGCGAGGGACAAAGACAAAGCCGTCTTCTTGAATAATGACGTTAAAAGAATTAGTATAGCTGGTTTCCCCCTGCATTAAAGCCCCCAGAGCCATGTTTAGGCTCTGGAGCAGGTAAGATTGCAGGAAAGATTGGTTCAGCACATCACGAGATTGTGAAGTCATTATCGAACCTCCTTGATACCATTTGCTTTGAAGTAAACGTTATATTTGACTTCGCAGGCTTGTAGGGTGTCAAATTGAATCATGGATTGAAAAGCTGGAAGCTCAATCGAATCTTCAAATTTTACTTGGAAAGGGTCTTGCCCTTCCTGTACAAACCATGCTTTATAGGCTACGATTTCGCCAGTTGGTTTTCCTTCTTCAAACCGTTGTTGTGGTTCAAGTTCGGTACTGAGTGAGTAAATCGGTTGTTTTTGACTGATAATTTTATCAGCCAATGTAGTTGTATAACCACCTTTTGTGGTTTTCATTTTGAATGCCATGGGGCTGTTCCTCCTTTATTATTGAGAAATAATACGAATGCGACTTGCTCGGTTTTGGTCGTGAGCTGGACATAGTTGTTTTAGTTGTATACCACCTCCTTATTACTAAGGAGAATGAGACAGTTAAACGCAAAGTTATTTGTTGAATTTTTAATTTTTTTAACAAAAAATCCAGCGCCTCTTAGCACTGGATTTAAGGTATTAGCGATAGTCTTCTAATAAAGAAGCTAATTTTTCAAGCGCTTTAGAATAATGAGATTTGACGGTTACATCACTCATTTTTTTATAGTGTTCACTGATATAGCGTGCCGTCGCCTTATAGCTACATCCTTGTTCAGCCACCATTTCAACAATTTTACTGTCAATTGCTGATAAGGATGCTTTAGCTTCACGAATAGCTTGTCTTAACTCTTCTAGGATTAAAGCCTCTTCGGGATTCAAATCAGAGCTTGCAACTACTTCATAGCGTTCACGTCGTTTACCGTCATTACGAGAGAGGCTCTCTTCAAGGCTTCTTTTATGGTGGTATCGGTCACGACGTTCAGCATTGCTTTGTTCTTGCTGGAGAAGACGACTTACTTCGTCCCAATTTTTAGCTTCAACAGCTTTTGCGATTTTTGCATCTCTGCGTTCTTTAACTTTATTGCTCATAATGATGAGCTCCTTTCCGTCCTTGGACAGAAGGAAACAAAATGAGCAAATATTGAACGCTGAGTATGCTAAAAGGCACAACAAAGAAACAGCGAAACAATTCTATGCAAGACATGACCTTTATCGTCATGTCATCATATTTGTTTCAATCTGTCCTTTGATGGCCATCAATTTGGACTATTAAAATTTATATCAAGAGTTTTTCTTGATATATTCAGTATAAGGCGTAATGTTCTTTTATTTTTTACTTCTTTTTTTACTTCAATAGACTAATTTGTAAAACGAGGCGCAAAAAAAGACTAGGCGATTCACCTAGTCTTTAAAGAGCAAATTTTCGTATCTCCTCTTCACTTAATAATTTAATAAAGGCCTGTTGTACGTTATCTAAAGCGTGAGCCATTGACAGCAACTCCTTATTTAATTGTTCTTGGAAATAGTATGTTACTTGGGTGTTATTAGTCAATAACCCCACAATATGGCGATTGACGCTTGTATTGTCTAAATTAATATCATATAGGTCAACTAAATCAATAAGGTCGATTTCGCTTAGTCCTTGAGCTGCAGCTTCTTCAATTCTTTTCTTATCCTCTAGTGAAAATCTTGTTGGCTCTAATTGAATAGTGTGCCTTTCTTGAATTGGTCTTGTTGCATAAGGGTTGGAAACCCAACTGATAATTTCATCAAAAGTTCTTTCCTCAGTCCTTTCTATATCATTGGATTGATAAATATTAATGCCTAGATTTGCCAACTCTTCTTTAGAATATTTTTGATATAACTCTGTGATATCCTTACCTTGACTGAGTAATTTCATATAGTCCTCATATATCTGTTTGAATTTCACTCCATCTATTTGTTGACCACCAGTCATACTAAACGAATAGGTTGTTCTTCCTTTTTGAGAAATAACTAATGGGACGGATGTAAGGTAAGATTTTGGAATATTCTCTTTATACATTCTTTCTAATATATCATTTACCATAAATCCGATATTAAACAAGGGATTTTCTTTGAGTTTTTTTATTAGATTAGGGATAATTTCTGTCGAAACATTATCATACCACCATTTATTGATGAGAGGATCAATGTTTTCTTGCCTAAATGTTGAGGGTATGTCATTTCCGCCTAATTCAAATAGGATACCACAGACATTAACTTCAAATGATTTAATTAAATTATCCCCTAACATCAACCAAAGAATATCAAACATTTCTTCAAAATCAATGACAGTCAATTCATTGATGGTACGGGTTCTAAAACTTCTAGCGGGGTTATAACTTTTTCCACCAACCCATACGTCAATGTCATCTTTCTTGTGAAAAGTATCCATTTCAGTTTCAGTAGAAATCATAAATCTTTTTCTTTGAATATTGAAATTTGCAAATGTCTTGGCAATACTTAGACAACTTGATTGGATTGAAATTAAATCATCACTCATGAAAGAATATAGTTTTTCATCTACAGCCTCTAAATCTCTATATAAAATAGAACTGAAAAAATAATGAAACAGATTCTCAATAAACTCATCTAACTCTCCAAAAACGATATACGTATAGCTCGAAGCGGTTAGAGCATTTAAATAAACTAACATCGAACTCGTAATTGGTCGCTTACCACTTTCAACTTGACTAACTTGACCTGCATTGCCTAGTTCGCTTTGTGTAATATTGTATTTTTTTCTTAAATTTTTGATACGAGTAGGTATTTCTTGTGAATAATTTTCTTCAAAAAATTTCATATATAATCCCCCTATAATCATGGAAAAGTAGAAAGTAGTAAAAATAGTTGTTATCCTAGTTGATTAAAAAAATCTCTGATTTCCTCATCTTTTATAAAATAATATATAATTTTCCCCTCTCTTCTAGTATCCAAGATGTTTTGATTGGCTAGTTTACGAAGATGGTGGGAGGCAGATGCCATACTGAGATTTAGTAAACAGGCTATATCACAGACACAGAGTTCTTCAACAGCAAGGAGATAAAAGATGATATTTATCTGTTTATTATCGGTAAACTTTGATAAAATTCGAAGTGATTTTTGGACTTTTTCCCTTTCAAGGTAGTTCGTTGCAGTTGTAACATTTTGTTGATTTATAATATTCACTTGGCAGATACTATCTTTTTTCATATTTTTTTCTCCTAGTCGAACACAGTCCTTAGCATGTCAAAGCTGTTGTTTTCAATCAGGATATACATCCCCAATCCTAAATAAACAACGGCAATAAACCATCTGCTATATTTTTCCAAAGTTTCTCCAACAGAAGGGACTTGTGCCAATTTTTGGGCAGAAAAAACCAAGAGATAAATCATGACTAGAAAAGTAAGTAAAGCCACTATCAAATTCGCTAAATTTAAGGTAATAAAATATGGGACAAAAACACCAATATTGTCAGCACCACAACTTGCAAAAGTAATCATAGCGACTAGAAAAATCAGGTTTTTATCATCTTTACGCAAACCATCTTTTGCAATAGCTTCTCCATCAGAATCTCCTAAAAGCAAAACTTTGAGGCCTAGGAAAATTGGAATCAAACCGAGCAAACCTAAAATCTCTTTACTAGGAATATAATTTAAGACAAATGCAAAAAGTAAACTTAGCAATATTAGACTAACAGAGCCTAGAAATTGTCCTAAATAGATGTTAATGATGTCTTTTCTGCTTTTTCTTTTGGCAAAAAATAACATTAGGATAATAAGTAAATCTACGGCTGTCCCAGAATACAGGATTATTGAAGTAACAACATTTTGAATCATAAAACACCTCATTCAAATATATTTTTGAATGTATTCTAACATTAAACTTTGTAGATGTCAACTTAAAATCCACCAAAATATAGATAAGAAGTTAGTGTACCAAATATTAAAAAGCCCTGCCATCGAAATGATAGCAGGGCTTAACTTCAATATCCAGATGATATATTTATCTAAAAAAGGTAGAGTAAAAGGTAGAGTTTTTATTGATTTGTAGTGCGATATAATGAGTTTCAAAAAATCAAAAATCGCTTAAAATCAATATTTTGACGTCTATTGACGTGTACTGAAACCCTTACTTAACTTCTGTAAACACAACGTGCTTGCGAAGTTTTGGTGAGTATTTTTTCAATTGAAGACGGTCTGGAGTGTTACGTTTGTTTTTAGAAGTAAGGTACAAGCGTTCACCAGATGCTTTGTGTTCAAGTGTAATATTTACGCGCATGATAGCTCCCTTCTATTATTCAGCTGCAGCAGCTTTAGCGATTTTACGTCCTTTGTAGTATCCTTTGAGGGATACACGGTGAGAACGTGAGTAATCTCCAGTAGTTTCATCAAAAGTTACAGATGGAGCTGTAATTTTGTAGTGAGTGCGACGTTTGTTTTTTTTCGCTTTTGAAGTGCGACGTGCAGGTACTGCCATTTTAAATTCTCCTTTTAGTTTTTAAAATCTATTCAATGATGATTTTCATCAACTTTAGTAGTATATCAAATTTTTTTTGTAAAGTAAAGTTACTTGACAAATTTTTGGACAAACTAGCCAGTTTTTTAGTAAAGGGAAGTTTTCTATGGGAAATATTTTCAAATGTCCCGCAAAATAACGGACTTGTGGTACAATAATTATATTATATAAATTCGAGGAAAGACTATGAAATTACAAAAACCAAAGGGCACACAAGATATTCTTCCAAAGGATTCTGGGAAATGGCAGTATGTGGAAGAATTTGCTCGTAATACTTTTAAAAAATACAACTATGCTGAGATTCGCACACCACTGTTTGAGCATTATGAAGTGATTAGTCGTTCTGTTGGAGATACGACTGACATTGTAACCAAAGAAATGTATGATTTTTATGACAAAGGCGACCGTCATATCACATTACGCCCAGAAGGAACAGCACCAGTTGTGCGTTCTTATGTGGAAAATAAACTCTTTGCACCAGAAGTCCAAAAGCCGGTGAAACTTTATTATATGGGTTCTATGTTTCGTTATGAGCGTCCGCAGGCAGGGCGTTTGCGTGAGTTTCATCAGATTGGTGTAGAGTGTTTTGGCTCCAATAATCCTGCGACTGATGTAGAGACGATTGCTATGGCAGCCCAATTTTTCAATGAAATTGGTATTCAAGGTGTAACGTTGCAGTTGAATAGTTTGGGGAATGCGGAGAGTCGCGCCGCTTATCGTCAAGCATTGATTGATTATTTGACGCCGTTGAAAGACAGTCTTTCTAAAGACAGTCAGCGTCGTCTGGAAGAAAATCCTCTCCGTGTGCTAGACAGTAAGGAAAAAGAAGATAAACTCGCTGTTGAAAATGCACCCTCTATCCTGGATTATCTAGATGAGGAAAGCCAAACTCATTTTCAAGCTGTGCGTTCGATGTTGGAAGCACTGGGAATTCCTTATGTTATCAATACCAATATGGTTCGTGGATTGGATTATTATAATCATACGATTTTTGAATTTACCGCAGATGTAGCAGGTAATGAACTGACAATTTGTGCAGGTGGTCGATATGATAGCCTTGTTGCTTATTTTGGTGGGCCAGAGACAGCTGGATTTGGCTTTGGAATGGGTGTGGAACGCCTCCTCCTCGTTCTTGAAAAGCAAGGTGTGGAATTGCCGCTAGAAGATAGCTTAGATGTTTATATTGCAGTTTTGGGAGAAGGTGCTAATAATAAAGCATTGGAAATTGTGCAAGCACTTCGCAAGCAAGGGTTTACAGCTGAGCGTGATTATTTAAATCGTAAGTTGAAAGCGCAATTCAAGTCAGCAGACACCTTTGGTGCTAAAGTGTTAATAACTCTTGGCGAAAGTGAAATTGAAAGCAAACAAGTCACTATCAAAAACAATCAAACGCGTGAAGAATTAATTGTCGATTTAAATCAGATCCAAGAAGATTTTCAAGTAATTTTTAAGCAAGTAGGATTTTAGTTGAGAAGTGCAAAAGCTAGGTACTGGCTTTTTGCTATTATTTGTGTAAGGTGAACAGAGGTTGAATAACTGATGAAAAAAATTGTCATTCCATCTATACTTCAATTTATAATAGTTTTTTTAGTAATAGGTGGTATTGCTTATTTTGTGAGAGGAGACTTTTTCTTTCGATTTTTAGCACCGATTTTTGGCTTAGCGGCAGGACTGTTGCGCTTAGCCTTAAGTTATGTTGTTAAGGTTTTGCATCCTGAATTATATGAAAGAGAGATTAAGAAATGAAACTTAGTCTCCTTTTTATGAGAGATTAGGTTAAGATAAGAAGTTTTTGAAAAGCGGACTTCTTTTTCATCTCTTTTGTGGTAAAATAGTAAAAGAATTAAAAGTTTGGAGAATAAAAATGAGACGTTCAATGTATGCTGGACGTGTTCGTAGTGAACATGTCGGTCAAGAAATCACTTTAAAAGGTTGGGTATCCCGTCGTCGTGACTTGGGAGGCTTGATTTTCATTGATTTACGTGACCGCGAAGGCATTATGCAGCTGGTTATCAATCCTGAGAATGTGACTAAAGAAGTTATGGGAACTGCCGAAAAGTTGCGAAGCGAATATGTTATTGAAGTGACTGGAAAAGTAGAAGCACGTACGCAGGCAAATGATAAACTTGCAACAGGAACTGTTGAACTGCATGTGGAGACTTTGACAATTCTCAATACAGCCAAAACAACTCCATTTGAAATTAAAGATGGCATTGAAGCGAATGATGATACGCGCCTTCGTTATCGGTATTTAGATCTTCGACGTCCTGAAATGTTGGCAAATTTGAAATTACGAGCTAAAGTAACACATTCAATTCGTAATTACTTAGATGAGCTTGAGTTTATCGACGTAGAAACTCCGTTTCTTACGAAATCAACTCCAGAAGGTGCGCGTGATTACTTGGTGCCAAGTCGAGTGAACCAAGGACATTTCTATGCATTGCCACAAAGTCCTCAGATTACAAAACAATTGTTGATGAATGCTGGTTTTGATCGTTATTATCAAATTGTGAAGTGCTTCCGTGATGAGGATTTGCGTGGAGACCGTCAACCAGAGTTTACACAGGTTGACTTGGAAACTTCATTTCTTTCTGACCAAGAAATCCAAGATATTACAGAAGGCTTGATTGCTCGAGTGATGAAAGAAACGAAGGGAGTTGATGTTACGCTACCATTCCCACGAATGACATATGATGATGCGATGACTTTATATGGAAGCGATAAACCAGATACTCGTTTTGAAATGCTTTTGCAAGACTTGACAGATATTGTCAAGGAGATTGACTTTAAAGTTTTTTCAGAAGCACCAGTAGTTAAAGCTATTGTTGTGAAAAATGCTGCTGATAAATATTCTCGTAAAGATATTGATAAGCTGACAGAGCAAGCAAAACAATATGGTGCAAAAGGACTTGCTTGGGTCAAAGTGGCTTCAGATGAATTAAATGGCCCAATTGCTAAATTTTTGCAAGACTTGACAAGTGAGTTGACGGATGCTTTACAGCTAGAAGAAAATGATTTGGTTCTCTTTGTAGCTGATACTGTAGAAGTTGCTAATGCAACTTTGGGTGCACTTCGTGTTCGTTTGGCAAAAGAACTAGGCTTGATTGATGAGTCGAAATTTAATTATCTTTGGGTAGTGGATTGGCCAATGTTTGAATGGTCGGAAGAGGAAGGACGTTATATGAGTGCACATCACCCATTCACCCTTCCACAAGCAGATACAGCTCATGAGTTAGAAGGTGATTTGAGTAAAGTTCGTGCTATTGCTTACGATATTGTCTTGAATGGTTATGAATTGGGTGGTGGAAGTCTTCGTATTAACCATAAAGATTTGCAAGAACGAATGTTTAAAGCCCTTGGTTTTTCTAAAGAAGCAGCTACTAATCAGTTTGGTTTCTTGCTAGAAGCTATGGATTACGGCTTTCCACCACATGGTGGGTTAGCTATCGGACTAGATCGCTTTGTCATGTTGCTAGCTGGTGAGGAAAATATCCGTGAAGTGATTGCTTTCCCTAAAAATAATAAAGCAAGTGATCCTATGACACAGGCGCCAAGTCTAGTTGACACTAAGCAGCTTGAGGAATTAAGTTTACAAGTAGAAACTCATGAAGAAAACTAAGATTTATAAACGATTTCGTTATTATTTGCGCCGTTTGGCTTATAATTTTAAATTGATACAAGTGCTTAAAAGTATCTCCCGTAAGAAGTATGATGAAAAAATATCTGCTTCACTAATCTATGGTTTTTTATCTGCTGTTGCAGTTAATCTCTTCTTTCAACCAGGGCATGTGTACTCAAGTGGGGCGACGGGATTGGCACAGATTTTAGCCGTTTTAAGTACACGTTTTTTGGGATTTGCCATTCCTGTTTCTGTAACTTTTTATCTCATCAATATCCCACTAATGATCTTGGCTTGGTATCAAATTGGGCACAAGTTTACGGTGTTTACTTTTATTACGGTTTCCATGAGCTCACTGTTTATCCAGTTTGTTCCTGAAGTGAGTTTAACAAATGACCCAATTATCAATGCATTGTTTGGTGGGGTCATTATGGGAATGGGAATTGGCTTTGCCTTGCGTTCCAATATTTCTAGTGGTGGGACAGACATTGTCAGTTTGACAGTTCGGAAGAAAACAGGCAGAAATGTCGGAAATATTTCTTTTATTGTCAATGGGATGATTATGATTATTGCGGGTGTTACCTTTGGGTGGAAATATGCGCTTTATTCGATGATTACGATTTTTGTTTCGAGTCGGGTGACAGATGCCGTCTTTACCAAGCAAAAGAGGATGCAAGCTATGATTATTACCAGTTATCCTGAAGCCGTTATTGAAAAAATCCACAATAAGTTGCATCGTGGTGCAACGATTATCAATGGTGCAGAAGGTACCTACAATCATGAGAAAAAAGCAGTTTTGATTACAGTTATTACGCGTGCTGAATTTAACGAATTCAAGCATATCATGCGAAAAGTAGACCCGCATGCTTTTGTATCGGTAGCGGATAATGTTCATATTCTTGGACGTTTCGTGGAAGAATAAAACCATCAGATTAGCTGAATTAGCTAATCTGATGGTTTTTTGTTAGACACCTTTAAGACTGTCTTCCCTTTTTAAGATCAAAATCAATAGGAAGTGAGCCAAAGAGTTTTTGTTTTAAAGTATAGAATGAAGTAAATCAATGATACAAGAGCTGGGTTCAAAAAGCACAGCTTTGAAAAGTGGGCAGGACTGACAAAGCAAGTCTTCTTTCCATAATTATTTAAGTGCGAGAACTTGTTTTCCAGGGACAATATAGTAATCTTTGTTAGCGTCGAGAGGAGTATCAAGGCTGATTTTAGGATAGTTGATAAACACAGCTTGTTTATCCTGATTTGGATAGATAAATGAATTGTTCCCAAAGTTAATGAGGATAGTGATTTGATTTTCTTTTTCTTTGATTTTGTATTCGACTATAGATTCATTCAGCCATTGAGCAGAGCAACAATTTTTGATTTCTGTACGTGTTTTCAAACGTAAGAGTGGATGTTTTTTTCTGAATTGAATGAGCTGACAGATAAATGCCACATCTTTCTCATATTCAATTGAGCGTAGCCAATCTAGACGGTTAATAGTATCTGGAGTATTATAAGTATTCTCAATGAGATTTTTGCTACGGAAAAATTCTTGACCACTATGAATGAATGGTACTCCTTGTGTCAACAAAGAGAGATGCAGAGCAAGTCGAGCATTGTCAAGTCGCTCTTTTAAATCAATCTTGGGATTTTGTATCGCAAAATAGTCAAAAGCAGTTGCATCGTCATGGCATTCTACATAGTTGATTGCTTGTTGCGGTGCGATAAAGTGTTCAGTACCTGTAAAACCAATATTGGCAGTTAAAACATTCTCTATAGAATTTATGGAATTTGTTTTTTGTATTTGTTCGCCTTTTGCGATGGTTGCTTTTATTGTATTGCGAAAATGATCATTGAAAAAACCATAACTTGGTAATTTGTCAGCATTGAACTGGTGAGCCAGTCTATTGTTATCTAGCCCCGTATTCATACGCCAGCCTTCTCCGTAAAGATAGACGTTCGGATAGAGAGATTGCAACTCCTCTGCAATCTGTTTCATGGTTTCTATATCTAAAATCCCCATGAGGTCAAAGCGGAATCCATCGAATCCGTAAATCGTTAACCATTGTTTGAGGGAATGCTTAATATAGCTACGAACCATTGCTCGTTCACTTGCTACATCATTTCCACAAAATGTACCATTTGTTAAATTACCGTTGTGATCGTAGCGGAAAAAATAACCTGGAACGATTTTTTCAAAAGCATAGGCTTTAGGATCGTAGACATGATTATAAACAACATCCATGATAACGCTAATATCAGCTTTGTGGTAAGTAGTGATGGCTTCTTGCAATTCAACGATTCTTGCATATGGATCATGTGGATTAGTTGTAAAACTGCCGTCGGGAAGGTTGTATTGCATAGGGTCGTATCCCCAGTTGTATACGAGCTCTGGATGATTTTCATCAACGCTGCCAAAATCATACAAAGGCATGAGCTGAATGTGAGTTACACCTAATTGTTTGATGTACTCCATCCCTAAAGTGTGTTTTTGCAACTGCGGAGACTCTGTCAGAGATTTGAATTTACCAGGATAAGTAAACTTAGCTTCTTTTTGCATGGAAAAATCTCGCACACTCATCTCGTAAATAATGGCTTCTGTCATTGACATTTGTGTCTGTGCTCGATGGATAGGATGAGAAATTTTCTCTAAGTTAATTATGTAACTAGCTCCAGAATTACTTTCGGACGATAGAGCATAAGGGTCGTGAACTTCTACCCAGTGACCATTTACTTTGTGTAGATAGTAATAAGCAGCTCCATCAAAATTTCCGAATACTTCTGTTTGCCACACTCCCTTTTCTCCGAGAGTCATTGGGTAAACAGTATTTTGTAAATGAAGTAATACTTGTTCAGAAATTGGTGCCCAGAGCTTAAAAGTTGTTGCTTCCGGGGTATAATGAGCTCCTAAATCGTTTTCGTTGTAAGCAAAAGTCTGGTCAAAAATTGGCTTTCTCACAATATGGCGAAATTGTAAGAACATTTTATTACGATCTTGGTCGTAAATCCAATAATGTTCAGTTAAATCTAGCGGTTTTAGAGGAGCAAGACTGTATTGCACAAAGTCGTCTTGTTCTTCCAGAGATCTTATCTGTAAAATTTGTGTGCTATCGACCGTTTCGATTGTAAATTGTAATTGTTCAGTATAAAATTGTTTTTCTAACTCGATAGTGATGAGACTTTGGTCATCTAAGTAGGCTTGGAATATTCGGAAAGCCATAAACTTCCTTTCTTTATTGTTCGATAATGCGATGTGGAATTACTTGGCGATAACAAATTTGTCGATTTTCTTTGGTATCATTGATAATTTGCAGGATAGTTTTAAAAGAAATCCGCCCCAGTTCTAGCGTATTAATATCAACATAAGCTGCCAAGTCAAGTTTGGGTTTAATAGAGTCAAAAGCTAGAGTAGGAATAGATAATTGATTTTGATTTTGATTTAAATAGTTGCAGACCCCTTCTGCTAGCATGCTATCTGTTGTGATAATCGCATCAATTTTTGAATCATGATTTAGAAGATGTTTTGTGAATTGATATCCTTTTTCTTCCAAAAATTCATTTGCAAATGCTGTGTTTTGAGGATCAAGCTCTAAGTGGTAATCTTCCAGCGCTTTTTGATACCCTTTATAACGATCTTGCGTTACAAATAGTCTTTTACTACCACCGATAAAGGCAATATTGCGGCAGCCTTTTTTGATAAAATATTCTGTTGCATCATATCCAGCTTGGATATTGTCATTATCCACCAAAGGAATAAACGGAGAAAGAGATTTTCCTAAAATTAAGAAAGGAAATTGCTCCTCACTAACCATTTTCACTAGTGGATCATTTTCTTGAGAGTAGAGAAAGATGAGTCCGTCCACACGTTTCCCTAGAACCATTTGGGAAATAGCTTCCATGCGCTCTTTTTCATTTTTCCCAGTCGCAATTTGAATAGCATAGTGAAATTCAGAAGCTACCTGAGCGATCCCACGAAATACTGAAGGGAAAAATGGATTTTGATAAAAAGCATCGGAATCATCAGGTAAGACAACACCAATGACTTGTGTGTAACTGCTAACAAGACTACGTGCATTGAGATTAGGATGATAATTCAATTCCTTCATAGCTTTACGGACTCTTTTTTTGGTCTCATCGCTGATGCTGGATTTATTTTGGACAACACGGGTAACGGTAGAAGGCGAAACTCCTGCCAATTTAGCAACTTCTTTAATAGTAACTCGCATAAAAAACCTCCTACTTTTTCATTTTTTCATCACGGAAATGTGTCCGATAGAAAATAATGACGAGATAAAGAACAAAAAGAATGTTTTGAATGGTAATCATAGTGGTCATGGCTTGACCGAACAATAACCCTGCTGCAACAGCAATCAAAGTTGGCAAACCTAAACAATTCAAAGCAAAATGATAGCATTCTTTGACGGTTTTAAAAGAAAAAAGACGTGATTTTTTCGTTAAATAAAGGAAAAAGGTAGCTCCTAAGATGATGATGAAGAAATTCAGTGTCAAAAGACCGCCAGAAAGGAGAACGAGAAATAGACCGACTGTCACACGATTTTGTTGAAACCAATCTTGTGAAATGGCGGCACTGAGCGACTTTTTATTTTTTAGAGCAGCTTGATTGATATGCTGATATTGAATGTTTGCCAGTTTTTTTCCTTTTTTGCTGATAATCAGTTGTTTGGATCCAAAAGCAAGTGTTAGTTTTTCTCCTAAGGTAGACTGTTCTTTCCCTAGAAGGACAGTTCCTGCTTTGCTATTGTGAGTTGATTGCTGACCAGTATAGCTGAATTGATGATTTTCTATTTTAGCATTCTCTGTGATATCGTCCATTACTTCCTTTGTAACAGGGTCAAAAACACCATCTACAAAAGTAGTGAGTGGATAAGTCTTGAGAGACGCGTTTTGCACAGCAACTGGTATCATGGATAAGGAAATTAAAAAGATGCTTGTAAAAATCAATTGAAACCAGGTCAGTAATTTTCGGTTGGCAAAAGGCTTTTTAAAACCGTAAATACTAGAAAAATAATTAAATGGATAAGGTAGCATAAGACACTCTTTCTAAAAATTTATAATCAGGTAATGGCTAATAAAGCAAAGTTTATTAGCTATCATACAACTATAAATAAAAGAGGGTGGGACAAGATTATCCCTTGTCGCCACCACTTGTTAAACCAGATACAAAGTTCTTTTGTAGGAAGAAGAATAAGATACAGATTGGCAAAGCAATCAGGATAGCGCCTGCTGAGAAGTAAGCAATCTTCAAATTCTTCACATCACTAACAAAGGTTTGTAAACCAACAGCAACTGTATAGAATTCTTTTTCACGAAGTAAGAAACTAGATAAGATGTAGTCTCCGAATGGTCCCATGAAAGCCCAGAGAGCTTGTACAGCAATCATTGGACGAACGAGTGGCAGTACAATTTGCCAGAAGCGTCTGAAGTGACCAGCACCGTCCAATTTAGCAGACTCATCAAGCGAAATAGGCACAGTATCAAAATATCCTTTCATGAGCCAAGCGTTCATTGGGATACCACCGCCGACATAAAGGAAGATGAGGAACCAACTGTGGTTGAGCGCATTTAACATCAAAGCCATAACGAAGAAAGCGGTCAGGGCAGCCATTGTTGGCACCATTTGAATGATTAAGAAGAAGACCAGACTTTGTTTTCTAGCTAGGAAATTATAACGACTATAAGCGTAACCAGCTAGTACAACTATACTTGTTTGGATAATCATTGTCAAGATAGCAATGATTAAAGTGTTAAAGTACCAAGTCCCATAAAGAGTTTCAGTAAAAAGCTTGCTAAAGTTTTCTAGGCTAAAATTAATATCTGTATCTAGCTTAAACGCAAGGACATTCCCTGTCTTGAAAGCAGACATAATCGTAATCAAGAGAGGATAGATAATGATAATAGATAAAGCCACTAGATAGAAATAAGTTAAAAAGTGGTTTAAACGGCGTTTAAATTTAATAGAATTATTCATCTTACACATCCTCCATATCAAATGCATGTAGTTTCTTGAACGCAATCATGGAGATTGAAATCACAATAAGAGAAATGATAAGTGTTACCGCAGCAGCCATTGAGTATTGAGGAGCTGCACCTGTCGTTAAACGATAAATCCATGAAATGAGGATGTCAGTCGAACCTGCACCACCACCAACCGTACCAGGACCGCCATTATTAAAGAGGTACATGATAGAGAAGTTGTTGAAGTTGAAAGTATACTGACTGATGAGTGTAGGAGCAGCAACTGCTAAAATCATTGGGAAAGTGATATTGCGGAATTTTTGCCATGCATTTGCACCATCAATGTAAGCCGCTTCGTAAAGATCGTTTGGAATGGATTGCAAGATACCAAGTGTCAATACATAAATGTAAGGGAAACCAAGCCAACCTTGCATCATAATTAGAGCAATTTTAGTCCAGGTCGGATCTGTTTTCCAAGGAATCAGATGTCCATTTAAGAATGGCAATACTTTACCAAGAAGTGGAATGACTTGGGTATTGATTGCACCGATACTATCGTTGAACATGTTACTGAAAGTTAAGATAGTGATGAATGCTGGGACAGCCCAAGGCAGTAGGAAGATAACGCCGAAAATGCGTTTTCCTTTAATAAATGGTTGGTTTGCAATAATAGCTGTAAAAATACCAATGACGATTTGGACAGTTGAGGCAGCCAGTGCCCAGATAATAGTCCAACCAAGAACGGCTCCAAAAGCAGAACGGAAAGTGCTAAGTCGCCAAATATTAGTGAAGTTTGTCACGCCAACCCAATCCAAGAGCTTGGTTGGAGGCAAATGTTGGAAATCATAGTTTGTAAAGGCGATTAAAAGAGTGACCAATACAGGGAAAATGATAGCAAAAGTCATTGCAATATATGAAGGAATAATCAATAGGTAAGGAAAACCATTAGCGTAAATTCCTTTTAACATATCTTTGAAAGTCGTAGGAACTGGATAATCATTATTCCAACGTTTCGCAATAGTATAAGCATCTTTTAGATTGAGAGCATAAAAGATGAAATAAACAATGACAAGAATAAAGTGGAATGCACCACGAATCAGCATGAAAAGAGAGTTATCGCGTCCAGGCACCTCACCGAGAGTAATTAAGTTTCCTAACTCAGGAGCAGCAATGGCGAAAAAGTAAATCAAAAATAAAATGGTAACTCCTAAAAAGATAGCCCCTTTTGCTTTTTGTTTATTATAAATTTGCCCAAGTCCTGGGATGAGGGAGAGCAGCAATGCTTTACGTGGCTGTTGTTGTGTAGTCATCAGAGCCTCCTTTGTCTAAAATATAGAACTCGACTGGTGCTGCCAATCGAGTTCTATCCTACCTCAATCTGTTTTATTTTTTACCAAATTTTTGATTGATAGTATCTTTAATCAATTTAACGGCATCATTTACAGCGGTTTTAGTATCTTTTTTACCACTTACAGCATCAAAGAGCATACTTGCTGCTGGATCCCATACAGTACTCATTTCAGAGATATTTGGCATAGGTTGAGCAGATTGGAATTGTTTAATAACAGCTGAAGTCAATTCATCATTCTTTCCTTCAGCGTATTTACGAGCCTCTGTGTTTGCAGGTACTTCGTTTGTAGCATCATAGAAAGCTTTTTGTTGTTCAGTCGAAGTCAAGAAGTTAACAAACTTTTGAGCTGTTTTGGCATTTTTAGATCCTGCAGGGATGACCCAAGCTTTACCACCACCAAAGGTTTGATAGTTTTTACCATTTGGAAGTGTAGGAATAGTGGCAACACCATAGTTCACTTTAGCTTCTTTGAATGATGCGGCTTTCCAAGGGCCTTCAATGATAGCAGCTGTTTTACCTGATTGGAATTGAGTTTGAATTAAGTTTGCGGCACCTTTAGTATCTTGCATTCCTTTTGGCCATTTTGCATACCAAGTTTTAGCGTATTCAACACCTTTGATAGAACCGTCATTTGCAAGTCCAATGTCTTTAGGATCGGTACCGTTCTTACCAAAGACATATCCACCATTACCAGCTAACAGACCATAAGTGTAGTAGAAGTTTGTCCAGTCAGCAAGGAAACCAGTTGTTTTGCCATTTTCGTTTGCAAAAGCATATTTGCTGTCTTTTGCAAGTTCTTCTAATTCAGCAAAAGTAGTAGGTGCTTTAGAAACAAGGTCTTTATTGTAGTACATTACTAATGTTTCGATAACAGCAGGTGCGCCATAAGTCTTACCTTTTGTAGTTACGAGTGCTTTTGTTGTGTCATCAGTCATTGAACCTTTGTCAAGTTTCACTTCTGAAAGTTGGCCGTCTGAACCGAGACTACCTACGCGGTCATATGGAGACATCATAACGTCTGGAGCCTTGCCAGATTGGTTGTCAAGTGAAAGATTTTCAAGACCTTTAAGTTGGTCGCCAGTTTTAATAGTAACTTTTGTTCCACTTTCTTTTTCAAAAGCTTCAGCTGCTTTCTTTACATATTTTTCGTATTGTTTTTCTACGTAAATAGTGAGGTTTTTACCATCACCAGAAGAAGCTGATTTATTATTTTTGCTACCGCAAGCTACTAGTAACAAACTAGCTAATCCTACAGTTCCAAGAACTGCAACACTTTTCAACACTTTATGTTTCATGATTTATTCCTCCTAAAGAATAAAATAATAAGATAATAATTTAATTAGTTTACGCAAACGTTTTCTTAAACTGAGATTAGTATACCATAAATAGAAAACGGTTGCAACACTTTTTTTAAAAATCTTAAAAATTTTTTATTTCTCACTCAAAAATGTTGACAAAATATAGAAGAAAAGGAGAGGATTGTCCAAAATATTTTAAAAAATAATAAAAAAAGCAGAAAAATGGTTGCGTCCATTTTGGAATTAAGTTATAATCAAATCAACGCAAACGTTTTCGTTAAATGAATGCAAAATTTAACAGAAAAATTTATTGAGGTGAAAAAGATGAAAGAGCGTCAAAGTGGTGTTCTCATGCATATTTCTTCTCTGCCAGGAAAATATGGAATTGGTTCATTTGGGAAAAGTGCTTACGATTTTGTCGATTTTCTGGTGAGAACTAAGCAACGTTACTGGCAAATATTGCCACTAGGAACAACTAGTTATGGAGATTCTCCATATCAATCTTTCTCTGCATTTGCGGGAAATACACATTTTATTGATTTTGATCGATTGATTGAAGAAGGATTGCTTGTGCAAAGTGATCTTGAAGGGTTAGACTTTGGTCAGGATCCAAGAAAAGTAGATTATGCGAAAGTGTTTAACAATCGCAGACCTGTTTTGGAAAAAGCTGTGAAACGTTTCTTAGAATGTGGAGATTTGGCAGCCTATGAAAAATTTGTGGCTGACAATTCATCATGGCTTGAAGTATTTGTTGAATACATGGCGATTAAAGAATATTTTGACTTGAAAGCTTGGACTGAATGGCCAGATGTGGCTCTTCGGCGTCGTGAAGCAGCTAGTTTAGCTCATTATCGTGAAAAATTAGCTGACAGATTGACTTATCATCGTGTAACGCAGTATCTTTTCTTTAAACAATGGTTAGAATTAAAAGCGTATGCCAATGAACATTACATTGAAATTGTCGGCGATATGCCAATCTATGTAGCAGCTGATAGCTGTGATGTTTGGGCACAACCACACTTCTTTAAAACAGATGAGCTAGGGCAGCCTACATGCGTAGCGGGATGCCCACCAGATGAATTTTCTGCAACTGGCCAACTCTGGGGGAACCCAATTTATGACTGGAAAGCAATGGATAAAGATGGTTATAGTTGGTGGATTAAACGCCTACGTGAAAGCTTCAAGATTTATGATGTAGTGCGTATTGATCATTTCCGTGGATTTGAATCTTACTGGGAAATCCCTGCTAGTTCCGATACAGCAGCTCCTGGTAAATGGGTTAAGGGACCTGACTATGCTTTGTTTAAAGCAGTGAAAGAAGAGTTAGGTGATCTGAATATTATTGCTGAAGACTTGGGCTTTATGACCGATGAAGTGATTGCTTTACGTGAAAAGACAGGCTTCCCTGGTATGAAAGTGACTCAATTTGCTTTTAATCCAGACAGCGAAAGCATTGATAGTCCACACTTAGCACCTAACAATTCTGTCATGTATACAGGTACGCACGATAATAATACTGTTCTTGGTTGGTATCGCGATGAAATTGATGATGCTACACGTGAATATATGGCTCAATACACCAATCGTAAGGAATATGAAACAGTACCTCATGCAATGTTACGGACTATCTTTTCTTCTGTCAGCTTTATGGCAATTGCAACCATGCAAGATTTACTTGAATTAGACGGTTCAGCTCGCATGAACTATCCATCAACTATTGGTGGAAATTGGTCCTGGCGTATGACAGCAGATGAATTGAATCCTGTGGTTGAAGCAGAGTTATATAGCTTGACGAAAACATATCGTCGTGTAAATAAAAAATTATTAAATCATGAAAATGAACTCTAGTGTTTGTTTTCTAGTCTAGGAGAAAAAATGTCAAACTTACAAGAATATATTAAGAAAAATTATCAAAAAGGAATTGCTGAATGTAGCAATGAAGAATTGTATATTGCCCTTTTAAACTATACAAAATTAGCTAGTGCACAAAAGTCAGTTAATACTGGTAAAAAGAAGCTTTACTATATTTCTGCCGAGTTTTTGATTGGGAAACTTTTGTCAAACAACCTAATTAACCTTGGCCTTTATGACAATGTTAAAAAAGAGTTAGCAGACGCTGGTAAAGATCTAATTGAAGTTGAAGAAGTAGAATTAGAACCTTCACTTGGAAATGGCGGTTTGGGACGTCTGGCTGCTTGTTTCCTTGATTCAATTGCGACTCTTGGTTTGAATGGAGATGGTGTTGGACTAAATTATCACTTTGGTTTGTTCCAACAAGTCTTGAAAAATAATGAGCAAACAACAGTTCCAAACTTCTGGCTAACTGAACAAAATTGGTTGGTAAAATCAAGCCGTAGCTATCAAGTACCATTTGCTAATTTTACATTAACATCAACTCTTTATGATATTGATGTGCCTGGTTACAAGACGGCTACTAAAAACCGCCTTCGTCTGTTCGATCTTGACTCAGTTGATGCAAGTATCATTGAAGATGGGATTGACTTTGATAAGACAGATATCGCTCGTAATTTGACTCTATTCCTTTACCCAGATGATAGTAATAAGCAAGGTGAATTGCTTCGTATCTTCCAACAATACTTCATGGTATCAAATGGTGCGCAATTGATTCTTGATGAAGCGATTGAAAAAGGGAGCAATCTTCATGACTTGGCTGACTACGCAGTTGTGCAAATTAATGATACTCACCCATCAATGGTCATTCCTGAGTTGATTCGTCTCTTGACTGCACGTGGGATTGAGCTTGATGAAGCAATCTCAATCGTTCGTAATATGACTGCTTATACAAACCATACTATTCTTGCAGAAGCATTGGAAAAATGGCCGCTTGAATTCTTGGAAGAAGTTGTTCCACACTTGGTTCCAATTATCAAAGAATTGGATAAACGTGTAAAAGCAGAATATGCAGATCCGGCTGTTCAAATTATTGATGAAAACAATCGAGTACACATGGCGCACATGGATATTCACTATGGATATAGTGTAAATGGTGTTGCAGCACTTCATACAGAAATTTTGAAGAACTCAGAGCTTAAAGCTTTCTACGATGTTTATCCAGAAAAATTCAACAATAAGACAAATGGTATTACGTTCCGTCGTTGGCTCATGCATGCAAACCCACGTTTATCAAATTATATCGATAGCTTGATTGGGCGTGATTGGCATCATGATGCTTCAAAATTAGAAGATTTACTTGATTTTTCTGACAAGGCTGATGTAAAAGCTGAACTTGAAAAAATCAAAGCTCACAACAAACGGAAATTGGCTCGTCACTTGAAAGAGCACCAAGGTATTGAAATTAATCCTGAATCAATTTTTGATATCCAAATCAAACGTCTTCACGAATACAAACGCCAACAAATGAACGCTCTTTATGTCATTCACAAATATTTGGACATCAAGGCTGGGAATATTCCTGCACGTCCAATTACAGTCTTCTTTGGTGGTAAAGCTGCTCCAGCATACACAATTGCTCAAGATATTATCCATTTGATTCTTTGCTTGTCAGAGGTGATAGCTAACGACCCAGAAGTTTCTCCATATTTGCAAGTCGTCATGGTTGAAAATTACAATGTTACTGCAGCTAGCTTCTTAATTGCAGCTGGTGATATTTCTGAGCAGATCTCTCTTGCTTCTAAAGAAGCTTCAGGTACTGGTAACATGAAATTCATGTTGAATGGTGCATTGACACTTGGTACTATGGATGGCGCTAATGTAGAGATTGCTGAATTGGTAGGCCAAGACAATATCTACATCTTTGGTGAAGATTCTGAAACGGTTATTGATCTGTATGCGAAAGAAGCGTACAAATCATCAGATTTCTATGCTCGTGAAGCAATCAAACCGTTGGTTGATTTCATTGTTAGTGATACAGTTCTCGCAGTTGGTAAGAAAGAACGCTTAGAACGTCTCTATAATGAATTGATTCATAAAGATTGGTTCATGACGCTTCTTGACTTAGAAGATTATATCAAAACGAAAGAACGTATGTTTAAGGATTATGAGGACCGTGATGTTTGGCTTGAAAAAGTTCTGATTAACATTGCAAAAGCAGGCTTCTTCTCAGCAGACCGTACCATTGCCCAATATAACAATGAAATTTGGCATTTGAACGCTTAGTTTAAAATCTGGGATTTTCCCAGATTTTTTATTTATGTGGCTTTCATTTCTTCTTATTCTGATAAGTGTAAGGCAAAAAAGGGAATAAGACGAAACCACAAAGCAACGCTTTGAGCGATCACTTACTAGCCTGCTCGTATATCAACAAGAGTAGTTTGATATTGTCCCAGACTCCTAGTATAAGCAGAATGACATTTTTTGTAACTTTGTTTATTTTTGTTGCCTTTTTTTACTGCTTACGTTATAATAAATAAAACTGAAAACTCTTTTAAGCAGGAGGCTTATTGTGAAAAAACGACCAATTTATTTATATGTATTGCTGACGGTATCAGCCATTTTATCATCGTTTACATTCATAGGAACTTTTTTTGGTAGTGAAAAAATAACGAATACAAGTTCCTACAAAGGTTTATCTGAAACAGTTGTAAAACAAATAGTGAAAGTGACTGAAAAGAGTCTTGTCTTTCTTCATAATGGTCCCCATAAATTATTAACTATCCTTTCTATTCTGTTGTTGATAGCTGCTGTTGTTTTCATTGTTAAGAAAAACATTTTATACGCTAATTTTGCCTATATTGCCTATGTATTATTAGGAATTATTGGAACAATTTACAATTACGTAGGTGGGATGCCGCTAAACTATCTTTATCAAGATCAAACGATGCGTGCTACAGCAATTTCATCGACAAGAATTCTGACTATTATCTATTTTGCTTTTAATATTCTTTTCCTTGTTATTGTCTTTTTCAAGATGAAACGGCAGCAACAAGACTTAGCAAAAAAAGAATTGCAATAGTTGACAAAACATATCTATCAGCTTAAAATTTTAAGAGAATGATAGATATGTTTTAATTTTAGAAAGAGAGAAACTATGAAAATTTCCTTAGTTTATATTAGTTTGAGTGGAAATACAGCGAGTTTTATCAAACGCTTATCTGCATTTTTGCAAGAGAGACATGAAAGCGTTGAGATTGAGCAAGTGGATATAAAAGATATGGTGAAAGCAGGACGACCATTTTACGCCATGTCTCAGCCTTTTATAGCTTTTTTGCCAACTTACTTAGAAGGTGGAAATGGTCTGGACAATGGCGATATCGAAATTCTTACCAATGATTTAGGTGATTTTATTGCTTTTGAAGAAAATTATAAGCGTTGTTTTGGCATTGTTGGCAGTGGTAATCGTAATTTTAACCACCAATATTGTTTAACAGCTAAACAATATTCAGAACGATTTGGCTTTCCAGTCTTAGATACATTTGAGCTTCGTGGCTTGGATGAAGATATTAAACGAATTGGTCTAAAAATCGAAGAATTATACGGGCTATAAGACAAAAACCTATCGATATATCGATAGGTTTTTATGATACCATTAAAATAATTACATTTTTTCTGGAGCATCAACACCGAGAAGACGAAGAGCTTCTTTTAGAACAACAGCTGTTGCATAGCTGAGAGCTAAGCGGCTGTCACGTTCAGGACTTTCGTCCAAAATACGCGTATGAGCGTAGAACTTGTTGAATGCTTGTGCAAGGCTGATAGCATATTTTGCAATGAGTGATGGATCATAATTGTCAGCTGCACGTTTAACAACACGGGCGAAATCTTGCAGCAGTTTAATGATTTCCCAGCTTTCAGCATCTTTAAGGCTATATGTTGCTTCAACACTTGGCTTAAAATCAGCTTTGCGAAGGATGGATTGGATACGCGCATAAGCGTATTGGATATATGGACCTGTTTCTCCTTCAAAGGACACCATTGCTTCCAAATCAAAGTCGTAACCGTTGCGGCGGTCTGTTTTTAAATCGTAGAATTTGACAGCTCCCACACCGACAGCACGAGCAACAGTATCTTTGTTTTCAAGATCAGGATTTTTAGCTTCAATTTGGTTCTTCGCACGACTGATAGCTTCTTGAAGGGTTGGTTCAAGCAGAATGATATTACCTTTACGTGTAGACAATTTTTGACGGTTCTTTGTCACCAAACCAAAGTCTACATGAATCATATCGTCGCTCCAGCCGAATCCCATTTTCTTTAAAACAGCTTTCAATTGTCTAAAGTGGTTCGCTTGTTCTTGACCCACAGCATAAACATTTTTGACGAAGTTATAAGTACGGGCGCGGTACATAGCTGTAGCAATATCACGAGTAATGTAGAGAGTCGCACCATCAGATTTTTTAATCATAGCTGGCGGAAGGTTGACATCATCAAGATTGACGATGCTTGCTCCTTTAGATTCTTCTAGCAATCCTTTTTCTTCAAGGAGCTTAATTCCTTCGTCCATCTTGTCATTATAGAAGGCTTCACCAGCCAGACTATCGAATTCAACGCCAAGCAATTTGTAGATACGGTTAAATTCTTTCAGGCTTTCGTCGCGGAACCATTGCCATAATTCAGTAGCTTCAGGATCACCGTCTTCTAGTTTTTTGAACCAGAGGCGACCTTCGTCATCAAGCTCAGGATCTGTTTCGATTTCCGCATTGATACGAACGTACAGTTTCAGTAATTCATCAATTGGATTTGCTTCGACGGCTTCTTTGCTGCCCCATTTTTTATAAGCCACCATTAAAAGGCCGAATTGTTTTCCCCAGTCACCCAAGTGGTTGATTTTAATGGTGTTGTAGCCTAGTTTACGGAAAATATTAGAGAGAGCATCTCCGATAACGGTGGAGCGCAAATGACCAACTGAAAAGGGTTTTGCAATGTTAGGACTGGAGAGGTCAATTGTGATGTTTTCTCCATGCCCCTCATCTTGTTGCCCGTAGTTATTTCCTTCTTTTACAATTTCTTTAATAACTTGAGCTGAAATTCTTGATTTATCAAGAAAGAAGTTTACATAAGGACCTGTTGCTACCACTTTTTCAAAGTTTGTCGTATCAATCTTTTCTGCAATATCTGTAGCAATGATTTGAGGAGCTTTACGTTCTACTTTTGCTAAAGAGAAGGCAGGAAAGGCAATATCGCCTAACTCTGAGCTTTTTGGTTGTTCTAGTAAATTAAAAATAGCATCTTGGTCTAAGCTGTCAATGACCTTAGCCAATTCGCTTGCAATCAATTGTTTATTATTCATGGTTTCTCCTTTGGTCTTTTACTAGTATTTTAACATATTTTTTGACGAATCTTCAATTTTTTTGATATAATTTAAAGTATAAATATACATTGTTGAGGATAAAATGAAAAAAACTGAGCGTCATAAACTGATCAAGAAAATAATTAAGGAAGAGAAACTAAGTACACAGAAAGATATTCAGGATCGTTTGAAAGTACAAGGAGTTATTGTCACACAAACAACCCTCTCTCGAGATTTACGAGAAATTGGCTTGACGAAAGCCAAGAAAAACCATGAAGTTTATTATGTTTTAGCGGATGAAACAAACAAGATTGATCTGGTTGAATTCTTATCTTATCATTTGCAGGGAGTTTCTCGGGCTGAATTTTCCTTGGTTCTTCATACACGCTTAGGAGACGCTTCTATTTTAGCTAACTTCGTGGATGCTAATAAAGGAGAGTTGATTTTAGGAACGGTAGCAGGAGCCAACACGCTCTTAGTGATCTGTCGTGATACAGCAGCTGCGAAACAAATGGAAGAGCAGCTCCTTGAGAAAATGGATTAAGAGGAGAAGATGATGAAGCTGAGATAGAAGCGCTCAGCTTCCTTTATTTATATAGTTCTAATGACAAGATGTAGTGTGAGTGGGATGACGAAATTAAGTGTCTCCGAAATATTTAATTTCTGTCCGACTCTCATTGCTATTTAATAAACGGAAAGGCTGAGAATGACAAAAGAAAAACTATCTCCGGGAATGCAACAGTATTTAGATATAAAAAAAGATTATCCGGATGCTTTTTTGCTATTTCGCATGGGAGATTTTTATGAATTATTCTATGAAGATGCGATCAATGCAGCACAGATTTTAGAAATTGCTCTGACTAGCCGTAATAAAAATTCGGAAAATCCAATCCCGATGGCAGGAGTTCCCTACCATTCGGTGCAACAGTATATTGATGTTTTAATTGAATCGGGCTATAAAGTAGCGATTGCAGAGCAGGTGGAAGATCCTAAAAAAGCAGTTGGTGTAGTCAAACGTGAGGTGGTACAAGTCATCACACCGGGGACAGTCGTTGATTCTTCAAAACCAGATAGTCAAAATAATTTCTTGGTAGCTTTAGATAAACTAGAAAATTTATATGGGCTGGCTTACATGGACTTGGTTACAGGTGAATTTCAGGTCACAAGTCTTAGTGAATTTAACATGGTCTGTGGAGAAATTCGGAACCTGCGAGCGCGTGAAGTGGTCTTAGGATATGAATTACCTGAATCAGAGCACCAAGTGTTGGCAAATCAAATGAATTTGTTATTATCACAGGTGGGAACTGCTTTTGAAGATGTTCAGCTATTAGGGGATGAATTGTCTCGCTTAGAACATCAAGTAGCTGGGAAACTGTTAGAATATGTTCATCAGACGCAGCTGCGTGAGCTTAGTCACTTAAAGCGAGTTCATCATTATGAAATCAAGGATTTCTTACAGATGGATTATGCAACCATGGCAAGTCTGGATTTAACAGAGAATGCACGTACAGGAAAGAAGCACGGTAGTCTGTATTGGCTGATGGATGAGACCAAGACAGCTATGGGAACGCGACTTTTAAGAAGATGGATTCAGCAGCCCTTGATTGACAAAGAGCGAATCCTTAAGCGGCAGGATGTCGTGCAGGTATTTCTAGATTATTTTTTTGAGCGCAGTGATTTAGCAGATAGTCTCAAAGGTGTGTATGACATTGAGCGTTTAGCCAGTCGTGTTTCGTTTGGAAAGACCAATCCGAAAGATTTATTGCAGTTGGCGGCAACATTGAGTAATGTCCCTCAGATTAAGGGGATTTTACAAGGAATTGATCATCCTGTTTTGGGACAGTTGATTGAAAACTTGGATGACATTCCAGAATTGGCAAACTTGATTCAGTCGGCAATTTCTCCCGATGCTCCAAATGTTATTACTGAAGGGAATATCATTCAAACTGGTTTTGATGAAACCTTAGATAAGTATCGAGTGGTTATGCGAGATGGTACGAGCTGGATTGCTGATATCGAAGCGAAAGAAAGGGCGGCTAGTGGGATTAATAATCTAAAAATTGATTACAATAAAAAAGATGGTTATTATTTCCATGTTACTAATTCACAGTTGGAGCACGTACCTAGCCACTTTTTCCGAAAAGCAATGTTGAAAAATTCAGAACGATTTGGTACAGAGGAATTGGCTCGTATTGAAGGCGAAATGTTGGAAGCGCGTGAAAAATCTGCTAATTTAGAATATGAGATTTTTATGCGTATTCGTGAAGAAGCTGGCAAATATATCAAGCGTCTGCAATCCTTGGCACAAACTCTGGCAACGATTGATGTATTACAAAGTTTTGCAGCAGTTGCTGAAAAGCAACGCTTTGTACGCCCAGAATTTATTGAACGTCCTTCCATTGAAATTGATAAGGGACGGCATGCGGTTGTAGAAAAGGTCATGGGTGCACAAACCTATATTCCTAATAGCATTTCAATGGATGAAAATGTCAACGTTCAGCTAATTACAGGTCCAAATATGAGTGGGAAGTCAACCTATATGCGTCAATTAGCGATTATTGTTATTATGGCTCAAATGGGTTCCTATGTTTCAGCTGAGAGTGCTCAATTACCAATTTTTGATGCCATCTTCACTCGAATTGGTGCGGCAGATGACTTGGTATCTGGACAATCAACCTTTATGGTAGAAATGATGGAAGCAAATCATGCTATTTCTCAAGCAACAGAGCACTCTCTTATTCTTTTTGATGAGTTGGGAAGAGGGACAGCGACGTATGATGGGATGGCTCTAGCTCAAGCGATTATTGAATATATCCACAATCGAACAGGGGCAAAGACCCTTTTTGCCACACACTATCATGAGTTGACAGACTTGTCAACTAGCTTGACACAGTTAGAAAATGTTCATGTAGCAACTTTAGAAAAAGATGGGCAAGTGACCTTCCTTCATAAGATTGAAGCTGGTCCTGCGGATAAATCTTATGGGATTCATGTGGCAAAAATTGCAGGTTTACCAAATGATTTGCTGATGAGAGCAGACCAGATCTTAACACGATTAGAAGAACAAGCAAATGAGAAACCGTCTCTCAATACTTCTAATAAAGGAGCTAATGATAGCAAGGAAAATCAAGTATCTGAGCAGATATCTTTATTCACAGAAACAACTGAATCCCCTGTTTTAGAAAAGTTACGTCAGTTGGACATCTACAACATGACCCCAATGGAAGTGATGCTGGCTGTAGCTGAGATGAAAAAACATCTCTGATAGATACAACTATGCAAATGCCTAAAATAAATTCCTGTTTTTTTGTTCAGTTACTATTAAAGTAGGTAGGGTTTTGTATTGATATATAGCAGAATAAGCTAAAATAACCACCAAGAATTCACTTGGTGGTTATTTCTTTACTATTGATTCTGTTTCTTCAATCCATTGTTGATTTGTTCAATTTTCTTTTTGGTTAGATAAAACAAGATTGCCCACAGGATGAGATAAACAATAGTAAATTCCAAAATCAACTGTAAGATAAAAATGGGTTTGCTTGGGAACCAGCCGGCTAGAAGAGCTAGAGGAATAAATCCTAAAATCATAAGTCCATAATGGCAGATAGTTGCTTTGAGGATGCTCCAATCTTTTTTGAAAAGCTCTTTTCCTAGGCTAAAGAGCAAGCCAATAAAGCTCCAGATCACTGCGCAATAGAGCACAACTAAAGCTTCATGAATATGGTGCTGTTCCATCCAAAGACCAACTGCTGAATAAGGATTAAGTGGATGATAGACAGGAGCAAAAAAGTAAGAATAGATGGTAGATAGGAGTAGCCCGATTACAGTACCTCCTAGAGCATCTCTGAATAATGTTTTTTTCATATCCGTAATTTCTCCTTTATGACTTTGAGATAACGGCGAGATGAATAAGTTATCTGACCGTTTTTCATTGCAATCTGAATCAGACCACTACCAGTCAATTTCAGATGATCGATATGTTTGATGTTAATGATTTCAGATTGGGAAATCTGTAGAAAATCAGTGGGAAACAATTCCAAAACTTGATAAAGTGGAAGCCCTAAGAGATAAGTGTCTGTCGCTGTTTCAACCCAAACTTGGCGGTTTTCAGTGTAAATTCTCTGAATTTCAGCAGTATCTAATAGGTAAATCTCCTCCTCTTTTTTGGCTCGAATGGTTTTAGTGCTACCGAGATGTTGAGTGAAAACCAGCAACTGTTGAATAGCATCCGATAAAGCTGGTGCTTCAATGACAACCTTTTCTTCTGAAAATTTTTCATCAATATGCAATTGAACTTTCATAAACATCCCTTCTTTCTAGATTGTATCTTGCCTGCTGCTGACTTTCGTTGCAAGGAGGATTCGTTTTTCCTAAGTCTATTAAACATTATTTTAGCTAGGAAAACAAGAGCTTTTGCCTAAGTGGTTGCTTTGCCTGTCTATTTGGTTGTTTTGCGAAGGAGTAATTACAATTCTTTTCGTACTAGAGTTCTGATTGAAAAACGGCTTTATGTTATAATAGTAGCTAGAATAATTACGGAGAAAACTATGTCAAAAATTATAGAACTAGGAAATAGATAGTTTTACAACTCATTAGCAGCTCTTAACCATTGGTATTACTGGGTTTTATCAATATTATGTAGTATTAGAAGTTGTTAGAAAATCCTTAAAAGTCCACAAAAAGGTGAACAAAAAAAGACCTTTACAGGTCATTTACAATATGAGTTTAGCAGGCAAGAACTGGCGTAGTGAATAGCTACGCTTTTAAGTTGCTTGTAGCCTTGCTGATAAGATTATTATACCATGTCATCACGCGCATTTCTGTTGCTGCGCATGCTGGCTGTGTCTAGGCTTGTAACTTTGTTTCTAGGGCTTGAGTTAGCACCTCAGAATAATTTACTTTTTCACGATCCGCTAATCTTACTAGCCATTCAGGGACAGTCACATTCTTTCTAACGGCTTTATTGTTGCGAATAAACGGGGTAGGGTCTGCTTGTATCATACTAACAAAGCCGTCGTTAACAGTTAAAGTCATGATGTCGCTAGGTTTTGGTATATATAATCCTTCGTCTATGTAAGTAGCTAAAAGACTCTCAAGCATTTCACGGGCATTTTTTAAGGCTTCTTCAACATTTGCCCCTTGTGTGCCTCCTCCAAACTCTGGAAATTCTACCCAATAAGAACCGTCTTCCTCTTTATGAAAAATTGCTGGATATGATTTTAACATAGTCTGTTACCTCCAAAAAATGAAAGATAAGGGGGATTATTTCAGCCCCAAATCTTTCAGGATTTTGCTTTCTAGCCCTCTTCCTAAATCCTTGTTTCCATGGATTGGGATAGTCACTATATAATCAAAATCTTCATGTTTGAAATGGTGATGGCTGCCGTTCTGTCGGATTTCTACCCAACCGTTTTTCTCGGCTAGCTTTGCCATTTCTTTTCCTGTAAGTGGCATAGTGCATGTTACCTCCTTACATTTTCTATTATACACATTATGCGCATAAAAAACAAGTGGAAAGAAAAAGTTTTTTAACTGATAGCATATCATATCTAAAATACTGTAGTTTAGCATTTGGCTATAGATTGATAATAAGGTTCTAAAAACGGAACGATTTTGCGCCAAACCTCGCTAGCTACCTTTCCCAAGTAGTTCGGCGGGTCGCTGGGTAAACGCCCTTTGTTCTGCCGATAATAAGGATTTTTAACCAAGCGAACTCACCTCCTAACTCTGGCTCCATGACACCCCTTAAAAATCTGAAAAATCGGCGTGCGACGTAAGAAGACACCTTGTCGCGGCTCTCCTTGCGCAAAAGGTGGGGCGGGGGTGTTTTAAAAATTATTCTCTCTTTCCTATTGCATTCAAAAATTTCAAAAAGGGAATTTTTTGCACAGAAGAGGGCAGCGTTCTTTTATTCCGAATAACCCCCACCCCGTTCAAAAAAATAGGGGCAAATAGCCCCTGTATCTTGGTTTGTATAAATACTGTTTCAACCTGTTACTTAAGGTTTAAACACAAGCAATTCACCAGCTTTATACCATTCCGCAAACTCTAATAATGCCTTGCTTTGTTCTCTGTAAAATTCCGATTCAGACAAGTCTAATTCCATGTATATACAGATATTGCTACACTGTCTTGCTTTGCAAAATCTTCTAATCAATATTTCTTTGTACACATCACTAGAAAGCAAACTAATAGCATTGTCTATCTCTGCTTTCTCCCTTTCTGCGTCTAGCCTTTTTACTACAAAGGTTTCAAGTCCTTTGCTTGGCTGATTGTTCTTGCTACGTGGTTGGTCTGAAAAAGCACTGGCGCTCCGCAAAGTGTATTCACTCCCAGCAATTCGACACAAACGACGATAAGTCTGTAAAATCTTTTTAGCCTTGGCTTGAGTTGCTTTTTCGTCAATCTCTCTAAACAATTCCAGCATGTTTAATATCTCCTGTGGTATAATAGTACTATCAAATATTTACCAAAAGGAGCTAGCACAAGCTGGCTTTTTTTGCTATTTTCTGCGCGTGTTCTTTGGATTATCCATGACTCAAATAGTTATTTTCTCTTTGTTCGTTCTTTGTTCAATCACGCGCTATCTTGTTAGATCTTATATTCAATACCTTACCAAAAGCCCGCTTGCTTTTCAAGTCTAGCTAAACAATAAAAGAGGCACGCGCCTCTTTGTTGTATTATTCATTGAGTAAACCACTTACTACCACATCATGGATAAACTGTTTTTGTTTTTCCTTTGGCAGCTGCAAGGCTTCAAGTAAAGACTCTAAAGCTTGCTTGTCTGTACCTGCAATTAATTTCTTGATGATGTTTTAAAATTTCCTTTCTAGGTACTCGCAAAAATGAATCCGCTACGCTTGTGTTGACTGTACTGGTATCGGCGCACTATCTGCAATCAGCAAGAAGTAGGCTTCTGCGATTTGGGCGAATAATTTTACACGCGCTTCAGGATGTTTGTATAACTCATAGGCGTTTATGCTGGTGTCTTCTGTCTAGAGCTTCTAGCCTAGTTCAATCAGTTTAGGCATATCTACAAGTTCTATCGGTGTTGTATCGGCCATGAAGTCACTATGTTTACGATTGAGTTCTTCCAGTACGTGATCTGCCTGTTCAAAGTATACTTGGCTCTGTCATAGCTTCCTCACTTTCTCTGGTTAAAAATTCCGCTTCATTCGTTTATCTGTTATGTCTGTCATAGTGAACACATTCCCCTCTGACTGCTTCCCAATCCGACTGATTAGCTTGTCATTATAGATTCTAGCCAACTCTTTTCCGTTGTGATTAGTGTTAATGATAGTTGTTTCCCGCTTGTCAAAAACCTTAAAAAGAAAAGTCTGTATCCAGTTGTTCGCTTCATCTTTCCGGCTGTTCATAATGCTTTCTGTGCCCAGATCATCAATAAAGAGATAATCAACCTCAGTCAGCAATTTCAGGGCGTCATACTCTGTAAAATCACTTTGTTTATATTGCCAACCTGACTGAATGCGCGTGATAATTTCAGCAATACTGACAAAGAGGACGCTCTTAGGTTCACTTGTAGCCTTGTAGCCCTCGTTGATGGTTTTAGCCATAGAGTAGCACAAATGACTTTTTCCAGTGCCTGGCTTGCCCATAATTAGCGTGTTTCCCGTCATACCGTTTAGATACTGGTTAGCTTGCTTGATAGCAAATTCTTTGGCCTCGTGTTCCTCTTTGGTGGTTGTTTTGAACGTGCTAAAAGTGGCTTTTCCCAGCTCATTTGAGACTGTACTTTCACGCGCTAGCACATCATAGGTTGAATGATATAAATCATACCCTAGGGCTTTTTCTATGCCGTCTAGTTCATCTTGTTTAATCTTTTCTCGCATACATTCCTGACAATAAGGAGCAAGATAAGTCCCGTCAGGTTTTTCGAACTGTACCAGATTAATCTGATGGGTCGGACAAAGCTCATCAATTACCTTAGTCTTTTCGTTTAGCTGTTCTGTACTTAATAATTCCATCTTTTAGCCTTTCTATTAGGAGTAGATGAACGGATCTTGAATATCGTCATCAGACCCACCCTGTTTCTTTTGCTGAAACTGTTTCTGCTCATCCTCCACTTGTACCATTGTCTTAATACCGTTTTGTCTCCAGTTCTTGAGTATTGAATTGATATAGCTAAAAGATCGCTTGCTGTTATCTGCAGCCTTGTCTATGGCAGTCTTGATAACTTCTAGCTCCATACCGTCAAGAGCGAGATATTCGGTTAAGATTTGATACTGTTGTCCGTCCATAACTCCTATACGTGATTGGTAGTAGTTAGAGATTTCAGCAGCAGAAGAATCTTTTTTCTCTATCTCTGCTTCTTCTTCTAACTCTATCTCTATCTCTTTCTCTATCTCTATCTCTGTCTTACACTTTTCAACGTTGTTAGGTTTATTTCTTACGTTGTAAGATTTGCCTATTTTTAAACGTTTATTTTTGCGATATTCTCGCATGTAAGCAGCTTGATCAGTTTCTTGCTGTATCATAGCTTTAGCTTGAAGTAATTCAGCGTTTTTATCCCCGTCTATTTGGATTAGACCGCATTTTGTAAAATAGGCCATAGTCATTTGTATATCGTCTTCGGAAACATCTAACTTTAAGGCTAGTTCTTCGGTTAACTCGTTAAAGTATCCCTCGTAGTACAATATACAATCACTTTCCAAACTTTCCAGCATTAAACGGATATAAATAACCGTCATAGTATAGCCGCCAGGCATGTTTTTAAGCCGTTTTATAAAAATATTATCAAAAAACTTTTTATCAACTTTCAGCCAAAAATAGATTTTAGTTTTTGCCATTCTATCAATTCCTTTCTGTCTTTCTTCCCCATCATGAAATCCTAACGGCCTTAATCATGATGATTTCTTTACTGGCATAATCAATTTCTATTTCTACAATGTGATATTCAAATCCATTAAATTCAAGGTACATAGGGTTATCAAATG
Organism: Streptococcus sp. HMSC034B05; assembly: GCF_001809055.1. Classification (NCBI taxonomy): domain Bacteria; kingdom Bacillati; phylum Bacillota; class Bacilli; order Lactobacillales; family Streptococcaceae; genus Streptococcus; species Streptococcus sp. HMSC034B05. Next base: position 115,354 of record NZ_KV795627.1, read on the forward strand.
GAACCTTAGGAATATAACGGATAAGGAATACTTTTATATCCTGAACTGATTCCAAAGAATTCTGACCGTTCGTATATGCTTTGTTAGCTGCTTTAAAATCTTTGATAGAAGTTTTGGACACTTCTGCCCAGCAGCTATAAACATCTTTACGGATGCCGTCAATGACTTCTCCGTCTTCGTTTTGCTCTCCGATTTTCTCAAAGATTGTAATGCGTGTGTTCATTTTTCTAGTATTCATTTTTACCACCTTTCATTGTTTACTCCTAAAAATAGCAATATATCACTCACCCTGTAAAACACTTTTCGAGTGTCCTCTAGTGGTGGCTGATATCGTCTTAGCCCTGCCTTTTCCCAGCGCTGCAGGGTCTTATATTTTATGTCTAACTCAGTCATAACCTGCTGGGCTGTCATAAGTCCTGTGATATGAGGTAGCGCCTTATCCCGTGTCTTAAGGTATTTGTCGACTGTTTCCAGCAGTTCCATTTTTAGGCTTGTTTCTGTTTCATTGCTTAGTAACGCCATAATCTAACAACTCCTTATAACTTACAAGGTCGGCATTTAACAGTACACTTAGACGCTTTTGTTCTTTCTGTACTTGGTTGTAAAAAGCCTTTGCACCGTCTAGCAGTTCTGACTTATCCGCAGGTATAAAATAACCTCGATTAAAGCCGTGTCTGATACCGATAATAGGAACGCCGTAGCTCGTGATTAAGCGACTGATAATACTTTGTACCGTTCGTTCATCTAGTTTCAAAATAAGCCCTATCTCCGATCCTGTAGTTGGGTTTTCAGCGCCTACTTTTATAAGTTTCAGCACACGCTTATAGTTTTCTGGTAATGTAGTTTGTGTCATTTGCTCATCTCTCTTTCTTCGCTGACTAGGATAATCTGGCCTTTCTCCCACATATCACAAAAATCCATCAAAGTCTCTAAAACTTGTTCTAATTGCTTTTGTTCCTCGGCATTGTAGCAATCAAATTTATTTTCTAGGGAGAAATCTAGCATAGTCTGATAGGCTTCTTCTAGCCAAATACCAAAGTTCTTAGCTCTTTCATTTGCAAGGTCAAACTCTTTTTTATCTGCCATGTTCTGCCTCCATAACCTCTAGCCATTTTTCAATTTTTCTGAGTTGCTTTTTAGTGATATAGCCCCTCCGCTTGTAAGCAATCGCCCAAGCATTAAACAGTTGAGTACAAATACCAGCAAGAAAGAAAAGTAGTAGCGTTAAAATTGCGCCTAGTAGTTCGCTCATTTGTTTAATGCCTCCAGTTCCTTGGGTTTGTCATTGTTTAATAGCAGAAAGGCAATTTTGTCTAGTCTTTGGTAAAGTTTTTCGTTTTGTGCATAAGCAGTCTCAATATATTTCTTAGCTATCCAGTTAAAGGTCGCTGTATCCACTTTTTGCGTTATCTCTAAGGCTTCTAGAGTTAAGTTATTCATTTCTAAGCTGTTCATGATGTCAGTTAGTTCACTACCTAAGTCGATTAGTTTTTCAGTGCTCAATAATACTGTTGTTGTTTTCGTCATGGTGTTTTACCTCGTTTAAATTTTCTTGTATTTATGCCCTTTTTAAGGGTTAGCGCCCTCCGTATGGTCGAAATGTCCTAGATATGGTATAATCTAGCTATAAATCTTTACTAAAACCCTTACGGCTTGCCTGCTGTATTGTTTTAGTATTTGTGTGAAAGGCTTCCTACTTGGTCGGTTGGTTAAGCCTTTTTGTTTTATTCTGTTTTTAAACACTCTAATAGGCGTTTTGAGCAGTTGAAACGGTTAGGGGTATAATTATACCCTTGAGACATTTCAAGTTGATTTTATCTATATCTTATTGGCGAAAATCAGCTTAAAATCGATTCTAGCGTTTGCTGCTTATTCAGCTTTCAAGTTATCGTTGTCTTTTAAAATATTTTCAAGCCCTGTTTTGATAAAATAAAGGCTAGTTAGTGCTTGTTTTTTATCACCTTGTAAAATAGCATTGTCTGCAAGGTCGATCATAGCGTATAGATGAGCTTTTTCTTGTTCGTTTGATAGATACATTTTTTTATCCTCCTTGTTGTGGTCTAAAGACCATGGATTTTATTTCCTGATAAGTCATGCCTAGCTTAATCATAGCAATAGCCATATCCTCTAAGTCTTGATATCTGGCTAGCTCGGTACTGGTTAGGCTATCAATGCCATTATAGCCACCACGCGCTGCCATAAGTTGGCGCTTATTCATACCGCTAGTGCCTTTTAGCAAAAGATTTGTGATAGTGCTATGCGCGTGTTTTGGTTTTTGTCCCCAGTTCTCAATGCTGTCATGTAAAGTCTTGCGCTTTGGCTTCTCTAAAGCACGCTGCAGCTTAAACTGAGTTAGCTCATCCCGCATTTCAAAGAATGCTTTGACTAGAGCTTTCTTAAAAGCTCTAACGGGTTCGGTATTTTTTAGGTAAGTGATCAGCAAGGTTGCCTGTTGTTCGTTCAGGCGATAGATTTTCATTGGTCGTCCTCTGCCGTCTAATTTACGCATTTTAAATGCGATAATTCCATAGCTTTCAAAATCAGCTTTATGCTTTCTTAAAAGCTCTTGTATTGTGTGATGAGTAACCTCAGCACATTCAGCGATGATCTCGCTTGTGGTGTACGGCTCTTTCTTGCCGTCCATATAAACTAGGTTCATTGGTTGCTCCTTTCTATTCTTCTGGTGAAAATTCAATTAAATCAGACAAACGAACTTTTAAAGCGTTACAAAGCTTGATAAGGGTAGAAAGCTTTACGTCAGTTTTGTTGTTTGTTAAGTTTGAAATTGTAGACTCAGCTATACCTGTTTCATTGGAAACTTTACTAGCATTAGTCTTTTTTTCAGCAAAAACAATTAGTAAGTTATTTTTTAGCATAGGCGCTCCTTATTATTTTTGGTCAACCAATCATTATAGCGTAATGACTAATTTAATGATATAATACACCATATAAAGTATATTGTCAACACTTAAATTATTATTTTATATTTTACTTTTATTAGCGTGTGCGCTATAATAAATAAAAAGAGGTGGTATTATGTTAATAAATAGATTGGCTATACTATTGGCTGAAAGGTCAATGAGTGGTGCGCGTTTAGCAAGTGATACGGGAATTGCACAATCAACAATTTCTAAGATTACTTCAAATAGATCAAAACAAGTTGATTATGAAACTGTTAATAAAATCTGTAACACTTTAGGGGTTACTTCGGACGATTTTTTTGATTATTCTCCAATAGATTATGAGATAAAATATTTTAGCGACGAAGACAGTGGAGATATATTTACTTTTGTTAAAATCTTAGATAGAGATAGACCGGTTGCTACACTAGAGTATAAAGTGGACCTTGAATTTCATATAAACACTAATAAGCCAGATAATCTTGTTGATATTGAGGAAATTAAGCGTAACTATCAGCAAGTAGAGATTGTCACAGTGAAAGTTTTTTTGAAGAAACAAAACAAAGAAACTTATGATAAATTCACTAAATTACCTAGCAATTTCCAAAATATTTTTACAAACGATTTACTTCAAGTAGTTGGTAAAAATATAAAAGAGTATTTAATACAAGAATTCAAAGAAGAATTTGTTTTTGCAAAAAATTCTTCAGGACATGTTGACCAGCTTTTAAGCGAAGATATTCAAATTATTGTTAGTTCAAAAATTGTTGATTGCAAATTTGAGTTACCTTTTTAAAAATTTTCATTTGTTACTATCTTGAAAAACTGAAATATAAGTTTTCCTAGTTTTTTGGTATGTTATACCCTGAAAAATGTCAACTTTTGTCAACATGAACCCAAATAACTTAAAACCATTGAAAGACTTGTAAGCACTGGTTTTTCTAGCTTTTGAAATCTTCAAAAATTCATGCTTTTTCATATTCTGCGCGTGATTTCTCGGCGTTCGCTCGGAGTTCAGAAAGCCACCAACGACTACTAAATTTCCCAACGTTGGGAAAACGGAGAAAGTCAAATTAAACCAGAAAAAGCCCAGCTACTTGCTGACTACTTCGGAGTAAGTGTTGGATATCTGTTGGGGTATGAAGTTATTGACCTCATGGACGCAGCAGATCTTGAAGAATATATCTTTTTTAACGGAGATTATAGCAATCCGGATAAGACCAGAAAAGAATATTTTGAAAAAATTTCTGAAAAAATCAAAACATATAAAAAGGTTGCTGACTCTCTTAATGGACGATACAATAAAAATAAAGCTATTGAAGTACTCGAATTACTTGAAAATAATGGTGAAAATGATTTCGATGATATTTTTGAAATACTAAGAGACAAGATAGAGCTAGCTCTTTTTAGAAATATTGTCCAATATCAATTGTTATCAACTAGATTTCATCACCCAGACTCAAAAGATAAAATTTTAGATAGTTTCAAAGGGCTTGAGTAGATAAAACAAAAAATCCCCACACTCGCCATCGCCATCTTTGAGTGTGAGGGGCAAAGAAAAGTATTTAACATTAGTAAATTAAAAAAGGAGAAAATATTATGGGAGCTACTTCTATTTCTGTTAGACAAGTTTATGAATTTGAAATACCAAACGGTACTACAGACATCAAAAAAGCCAATGTTACCATTGGCTCAATTACAACAACTGACCAAACATTGACCATAGAAGGAAAAGTATACACTAAATTTAAAGGAAGTTATACAAAGACAATCGACGATGAAATCTTGGTATATAACTCTGATGCTGACGAATATCAACAATACGACAATTACCAAAAAGCCTTTGAATTCGATATTTTTTATTCGCAAACTGATCAATTATTATTTTTGACTACAACAACTCCTACAGCGAAAAAATTTTTAAAAGAATTGGAAAAAATTGATACACTAAATATTAATTATACATCGTTAAAATTTGATTTAATGGCAATTTCCAACATGATGCCACAAACAAAAGGAGTTAGTTTTAATAGTACTGATGCCGGTGTCTCAAGTAAGTCATTTTCAGGAGACGAGGTTGATGTAAACGATGAAGCAATTGAAGCTTTGGCAAATGATGAAGCAACAAAGATAATAGGTACATTGGATATATTGGGTAAATCAAGAACAATAATGCTGACTCAGTCTGGTACTATTCTCTCTTTCACATCTTTGACAGATATCTCCGAACAAAAAGAATATCCGATGCTAGAATTTTCTATCGCAACACTAATGAAAATTGGAGTGCTATCATAACCGTGACAATGGTATATATTCATTAATTAATTTTTCTATGTCTTGACGATTATTAGATGTTCCATAAATCTTATTTAGGGTAGTTTTGACCGATAGATCATTGTCCTTAAATTGCAAATCAAATTTCTTTACTTCTTTTTTTCCAAGATGTCGTACAGTCATTCTGTAAAATGGATTATATTTCCTGTGTTTATCAGTCTTAATGGTTACATCAAACCGTTCTTTGCTACTTTCTTCCCTAGAATAAATAGAAAACAGATTATCTCTTAGTGACAAAAAAGAGTCCCACTGTTTTTTTACATCTCTATACGCTAATTGATAGTCAGCCTTGAATATCAGTCTCTGTCCATTGCTTTCTGGATGTAAACTAATACTCAACTTATTTCTTATACCTCTTGTTGATTCTATATCTATATAGATATCTTCATGAGTTTTGCTGAAAGTAGCTTCATTTATGGAATAGTCATTTTCCTTAAGTACTGATCGGATTTGCTTTTCTAATTGGTTAAGTGTAATAGTTTCTTTTAAAAATTTAGAACTTTTTGGGGTAAAAGAAACTGTTTTTAAAAATATATAGGCTCTAAATTTGTTCCAATGAATATAAAGCCAATCAATTTCGGAATACAAAGCAGCAATAATGGGAACAATTCCGACGAAACTAGTCAGATTTATCACAGTAGGTGATTGTAAAGCTTGATATAAATTCACAAATGTCCATGCCAAAGAAGTAAATATAAGAGTAATTTTTATTTTATTCATATTATCGCTCCAAATAGTCTTTAATAGTATTGTAACATAAAAATCCCTGGAACCTCATCCTAATATTTTTCTTTTAGGGTAGCCGAAAAAGCCGATTATAACTAACAAAGCGCGTGATTTCTCGGGGTTCGCTCGGAGTTCAGCAAATCAAACATCTTAAAATCTAATTTTTAAAACACCAACAGAAAGGAAGCTATGAACGAATTACAATTTTTAATCTATTCAGCAGATAACAACCAAGAAACAGCTAGCGTTATTATACGCGGGGAAACTATCTGGGCTAGTCAGAAAGAAATGGCTAGGCTGTTTGGTGTTGGTGTCCCTGCCATTAGTAAGCACTTAAAAAATATCTTTGAAGAGGGAGAATTAGAAGAAAAAGTGGTTGTTTCCAAAATGGAAATAACCACAAAACACGGTGCAATTGCTGATAAAACCCAAACTAAGGATGTCAGCTACTACAATCTTGACGCCATTATCTCCGTAGGTTATCGGGTCAACTCTCAAAAAGCCACGCGCTTCAGACAATGGGCTACTTCGGTACTGCGTGAGTACATGATAAAAGGCTTTGCTATGGATGACGAACGCTTGAAACAAGGGGAAAACCTCCTAGGAAAAGACTACTTCCGCGAACTCTTGGAACGTGTCCGCTCTATCCGTGCTAGTGAGCGCCGTATCTGGTTACAGATTACGGATATTTTTGCAGAGATTTCTATCGATTATGACCCACAAAGTACACTTACAAAACAATTCTATGCTGATGTACAAAACAAGTTTCATTATGCTATTACTGGTCAGACTGCTGCAGAAATTATATATACGAAAGCAGACCATACCAAGGACAACATGGGACTAACCACTTGGAAAAATTCCCCAGACGGTCGTATCTTACAAATGGATGCCCAGGTAGCAAAGAATTACCTAACAGAAAAAGAAATTCGCTCTCTTGAAAGAAGTATCTCCAGCTATTTTGATTACCTTGAAAGACAAATAGAGCAGCGAAAAACCCAGACCATGCAACAGCTTGCTGAAAGCATTGACCGCTTTTTGACTTTCCAAGAATACGATATTTTAGAGGGTCATGGTAAAATCACTTCTAAGGCTGCTAAGGATAAGGCAAAGTTAGAATATCAACTTTTCAACAAAACCCAAAAGATAAATTCAGACTTTGAGAAAGAGCTTAAAGGACTGATTGACAAATAACCTCATAAAACGCGTTTTAAGCGCCTGTTTTCTTTTCTGGTATAATTTACCGTCTTACATAAAACAAACGAAAATAGGGGTATTCTCGTAGCTCCTAGCATGATATAAACCCAATCTAAAACTTTTACGGCTTGCCTGCTGATAGAAAGGGATATCATGAGAATAACAGAAGTCAAAAAGAAAAACGGTACAACTGTATACCGCGCTAGTGTTTATCTCGGTGTTGACCAGGTAACAGGTAAGAAAGTAAAAACCAGCGTAACAGGACGGACAAGAAAAGAGGTTAAATCAAAAGCTCAACAAGCCCAGATAGATTTTAAACTGAATGGCTCAACCATTCAAAAGGCAGTCATGGTCAAGAATTTTCAAGAGCTGGCTGATATATGGCTAGAAAGCTATAAGCTGACCGTTAAGCCACAAACCTATGAGGCAACATTGAGCAATCTAAGAACCCATATTTACCCAGTTTTTGGGAACAGACAACTTGACAAGATAACGGCTAGTGATATACAAGTTTTTATCAATCAGTTATCAAGATATTTTGAAAACTTTGTGACAATACGGTCAATCATCAGGAGGATTTTTCAGCAAGGAATATTGCTGCAACTTGTCACCAATAACCCAGCTAGAGATATTATACTTCCTAGAAGACAAAAGAAGGCTGATGATAACAAGGTAAAGTTTATTGCTCCAGATGATTTGAAGGCTTTTCTTGATAATCTAGAAAAGAAGCAGTACAAGCGTTATAGTTTGTATTATGAGTATGTCCTTTATCATTTGCTCTTGTCTACAGGGTTACGTATTGGTGAAGCCTGCGCCTTAGAATGGACTGACATAGACCTTGATAAGAGTACAATCACAGTAAATAAAACGTATAACAAAGGCTTAAAGGCGGTTAGTACAGCTAAGACCAAGTCAGCCAATCGAACCATTAGCATAGACAAGAAAACGGTCAATATGCTGCGTCTATACAAGAATAGGCAACGCCAGCTATTTTTCGAGACTGGGGCGCGTGCTCCGTCCGTAGTCTTTGCCACCCCTACAAGAGAATATTTTGATTTGGCAATCAGGCAAAGTGCTTTAGATACCCGTTGCAAAGAAGCAGGTATTCCTCGCTTTACCTTTCACGCTTTCCGCCATACTCACGCTAGTTTATTACTGAATGCTGGTATCTCATACAAAGAATTACAATATCGCTTAGGTCATGCAAATATTACAATGACCTTAGACATCTACAGCCACCTATCAAGAGACAAAGAAAAAGAAGCAGTAGCTTACTTTGAGAAAGCTATTAGCTCCCTTTAGTCCACAAAAAGGTGAACAAATTGTATTTTTGATAGGTGTAAACATCATCAGAACCTTATTAAATCAACGTTTAGAAAGGGTAAAACCAAAAACTATGTCAAAAATTATAGAATTACCAGAAAATCTTGCTAATCAGATTGCGGCTGGTGAGGTCATCGAGCGACCTAGCAGCGTGGTCAAGGAGCTGATAGAGAATTCCATTGATGCTGGTGCCACTCAAATTATAGTTGAGATTGAAGAAGCAGGGCTCAAGAGTATTCAAGTCATCGATAATGGTGAAGGAATTGAGCATGAGGAGGTTTCCTTGGCTTTGCGGCGGCACGCAACGAGTAAAATTAAGAAGCAAGCCGATCTTTTTCGGATTCGGACTTTGGGCTTTCGTGGTGAAGCGCTTCCGTCTATTGCTTCTGTTTCACGCCTGACAATTGAAACTGCGACAAATGGTGGAACACATGGGACGCGTTTAATTGCTCAGGGGGGAGAAATTGAAACTGTGGAACCAAGTAGTTGCCCTAAGGGTACCAAAATCAAAGTGGAAGACCTTTTTTTCAACACGCCTGCTCGCTTGAAATATATGAAAAGTCAGCAAGCAGAACTATCTCACATTGTAGATATGATTAACCGTTTGAGCTTAGCTCATCCAGAGGTCGCTTTTATCTTGCTCAATGATGGTAAAGAGTTGACTCGGACAGCAGGAACAGGAAATTTGCGTCAAGCAATTGCTGGTATCTATGGATTAACAACAGCAAAAAAAATGATTGAAATTTCAGCTTCTAATCTGGATTTTGAAGTATCAGGCTATATTAGTCTACCAGAGTTGACGCGTGCCAATCGTAACTACATCACCATTCTCATCAATGGTCGTTACATCAAGAACTTCCTGCTCAATCGAGCTATTCTTGATGGTTACGGTAGTAAGCTCATGGTTGGGCGATTCCCGATTGCTGTGATTGCTATCCAGATTGATCCTTACCTTGCGGATGTTAATGTTCATCCGACTAAGCAAGAAGTGCGGATTTCCAAGGAGCGAGAACTGATGGTCTTGATTTCGCAAGCTATTGCTGCGAGTTTAAAAGAACAGGATTTGATTCCGGATGCTTTGGAGAATTTAGCAAAATCAACCATTAACAGAGCAAATAAGTCGGAGCAGACGAGTCTTCCGCTCAAAGAAAACCGACTCTATTATGACAAAGAGAGAAATGACTTTTTTGTTAGACCTCAAGTATCAGAAAGCAATCTTCCTTTTGAGGGAAATGCTACATTTGATCAGCAGCATACTGATACAGATATGCTTGCTTCCAGAGCAGTTTCTGTCAAATTTGCAGCAAGGCAAACTCCTTCTTACGATCAGCTAGATCATCCAGAACTGGATCAGTCAAGCTTAGAAAGAGCTTTAGATAAGTTAGATGGAGAAGAATCTTCAACTTTTCCAGAACTGGAATATTTCGGGCAAATGCATGGCACGTACCTCTTTGCACAAGGAAATGGTGGTCTCTATATTATCGACCAGCATGCAGCGCAGGAGCGAGTCAAATATGAGTATTATCGGGAAAAAATCGGTGATGTGGATGACAGTCAGCAGCAACTTTTGGTTCCCTATATCTTTGAATTTCCAGCGGACGATATGTTGCGGCTCAAGCAGCGGATGAATCTGCTGGAAGAAGTCGGAGTTTTCTTGGACGAATACGGCAGCAATCAGTTTATTCTGAGGGAATACCCTATCTGGATGAAGGAAGAGGAAATCGAGTCGGGTATCTATGAAATGTGTGATATGCTGCTCCTTACCAAGGAAGTTTCTATCAAGAAATACCGAGCTGAACTAGCGATTATGATGAGTTGCAAACGCTCTATTAAGGCCAATCATAGCTTAGATAATGATTCGGCACGTGATTTGATCTTCCAGTTATCGCAATGTGACAATCCCTACAATTGCCCTCACGGTCGTCCAGTTTTGGTAAACTTTACCAAATCTGATATGGAAAAAATGTTCCGTCGCATTCAGGAAAACCACACCAGCTTGCGAGAATTGGGCAAGTATTGAAACTATTTATAGAAACTCTAAAACAGCTTCAGCTAACAATGACTGAAGCTGTTTTTAAAATCATCTGCAAGACTTTCAGCTAGTAGATCTACTGAATGGCTGCTTTTGTCCTTATGAAAAGTCCTATAGCTAAAAAGACAAGAGAAAAGACTTTCTGCCGAGCTTGACAAAAGGATTGACAGACTGTCTCTCTTGATAGATATTATGAATACCTCAATACTAGGCTATACAAATTTATAGTTCAGAGAAGAGCAAGATAGATATCCATGGATAAATAGCTAACTACCCAAGAATTTTGTAAAGTGATTGTCAAAAGGATAGAATGATTTCTTTTATTTTCTAACTCCAAAATATGATATACTAAAAGGGTTGAAAAGGAGACATGATGTACGAATATTTCAAAGGAATTTTAAGTAAAATTACAGCCAAGTATATTGTGGTGGAAGTAGGACAAATTGGCTATATTTTTCATGTGGCTAACCCTTATGCCTATTCAGGTCAGCTCAATCAAGAAATTCAGGTTTTTGTTCATCAAGTGATCAGAGAGGATGCGCAGCTCCTCTACGGTTTTGGCACAGAAGATGAAAAACAGCTTTTTCTCAATTTGATTTCGGTTTCTGGTATTGGCCCCGTTTCTGCTCTTGCGATAATCGCAGCCGATGATAATGCTGGATTGGTGCAAGCCATTGAGCAGAAAAACATCACCTATCTGACCAAGTTTCCCAAGATAGGCAAAAAGACAGCCCAGCAGATGGTGTTGGACTTGGAAGGTAAAGTGGTAGCAACAGGTGCGCCAGCGGAAAGCAAGGTTTCCGTCCAGACTGCAGATAACCAGGAGTTGGAAGAAGCCATGGAAGCCATGCTGGCTCTGGGCTACAGGGCTGCTGAACTCAAGAAAATCAAGAAATTCTTTGAAGGCACGACAGATACAGCTGAAAACTACATCAAGTCAGCTCTCAAGATGTTGGTGAAATAGGAGGTAGAAGCATGACCAAACGCTGTGGCTGGGTAAAAATGAACAACCCCTTGTATGTAGCCTACCACGATGAAGAGTGGGGTCGACCCCTTCATGATGATTGGAAGTTATTTGAACTGCTTTGCATGGAGACCTATCAGGCGGGACTTTCGTGGGAGACCATTTTGAATAAACGTCAGGCTTTTCGGGAGGCCTTTCATTTCTATGACGCGCAGAAAATTGCTCAGATGACAGATGCAGACTTGGATGGTCTTTTGGACAATCCGGATATTATCCGTAATAAGATGAAGCTCTATGCAACCAGAGCCAATGCCCAAGCTTTTTTGGCTATTCAAGAACAATACGGTAGTTTTGATCATTATCTCTGGTCTTTTGTTGGATTTACACCGATTGACAATTCTGTCAAGTATTACAGACTTGCTCCGTCTAAAACTTCCCTGTCCGAAAAAATAGCTAAAGATATGAAGCAACGAGGCTTCAAGTTTGTCGGTCCTGTTTGTGTCTATTCTTTCATGCAGGCAGCAGGATTGGTCAATGATCATGAAACAAGTTGTGAATGGAATCCTAAAAAATAAGGCATAAAAGCATTTACCAATATTGCTAAATTTGTACTATATTCTCACTAAACATACAATAAAATGGAATCAAAAGATGACAGTCGAATAACGTAAAAGACAGTTTAGAGAAAAAACTGTCTCTTTAATATGCCGAACGCTACAAAACCATGATTAAGGTTCCAATGGTAATCAAGATGGTGCCAATTAAGGATTTCATAGTAAAATCTTCGTGGAGAAAGATAAAAGCAAGGATGAGCGTGAGAACAACACTAAGCTTATCAATAGGAGCGACCTTGGAGGCTTCTCCTTCTTGCAATGCTCGGTAGTAACAAAGCCAAGAAGCGCCTGTTGCTAGGCCTGATAAAATCAGAAAAATCCAGTTTTTCTTACTGATGTTAGCTAAACCAATTTGTCCTTTAGTTAAAAAAACTATACCCCAAGCCATCAAAACGACGACTACTGTCCGAATAGCTGTTGCTAGATTAGAATTAACCCCAGCAATCCCAATTTTAGCTAAGATAGATGTCAGTGCTGCAAACAAAGCAGAAAAAAATGCAAAAATTGCCCACATAATGGAAGCCCCTTAAAGTTTTATTCTTTTATTTTATCACATTTGATTCTATCTAACACAAGTAAACCAAGGAAACTCAGGCAGCAAGAACTGTCTGGTTTTTCTTTGTATAAATTAAAATATGGAAAGAATTTGAACATAGTTGATAAAAAACCACAAGCTAAGACCTGTGGAAATGGTTGATTTCGTGTTTCATATCTTGTAATAAATCCAGTTCATCTGTGATTTCTAATAAGACCAATCCTTTTTTGATTAATTTATTATTATTTTGACAAATTCCTAATCGAATATTACATAAAGCTAAAGCATCATACCTCTTTAACTTTTGTGCAGTCTCTAAAGCTAGTGTGACAATTTTTTCACATTGGTGAAATTCATTATGGTGCAAATAGATTCCTGCTAAATTTGAGAGAAGAGTTAAGCGATCGTTTTGAAAATTTTTATAGTCTTTATATTTCTCTAAATTTTCCAAAATTTTATCAGTAATCAAATGTAGGGTATCCATCGAAAAATGATGTAAAATAGATACTAGAATCCTAAAATCATTTTTATACCAAGTATCTTCTTTTTCTAAATAATTCCAAAACTGCTTGGTGATAGAGATTGTTTCATCTGTTAATGTTTTAACTCCGTTTTTTCTAATAGAAATGAAAAGTTTTAACAAATCATGAATATGCTTAATTGGTAAATCGTATTCCTTACGAAGATATCTTTCACAGAGTTCTTGTAGCTCTTCTAAATCTTGTGTGCCACTAATAGAGCTTATATTTAAAGCTTTGTTAAATATGATACTTCTGGGGCTAGGGTTATAGACGTGACAGATATACTCAAACTCTTCAAAACTCATATTGATTTGACGTAGTAAAAATTCCATATTTTCGTATTTGGGAGTAGCCTTCCCGCTTTCAAATTTAGCCAGAGTTGTTCGGGATAGAACCTCTCCGCATACATCTGCTTGCGATAAACCTTTTGATTTGCGAATTTCTTTATAAACAGCTCCGAAATCATACCTCATAACAAACCTATAAACCTCTCAGAATAATATAGTGTGAAAAAAGTTAGCGTTTTCAAAAAAGTGATTTCAAATATTATAACATAGAAGTGAAAATTTATAAAGAAACGGAGGGAGAATATGAGAACAGCTTGTTTACAATTGATGATACTTTTGTTACTGTATCCAAGTATCTGGCCATTTTAATAAGTAAGGTGTGAATTATGTTTACATTTCATTCAAATTAGGAAATAACACGTTATGATATTGTCATCAAATGGAAGTCTATACTAGTTAAGACAATATTTGATATATCATATATATAAAGGAGGAAACCATGTCAAATAGTTCAAATAAATTTACGAAATTAGCACTTATTGGTGCTCTTGCCCTTATTCTTAGTCCTTTGGCTGGAGGTGGGGTCTCGGCAGATACCCAGCATCCTCATCCTACTTATAAGGATACTTGGAATTATGGTGTAACATCAAATGGATGGGCCTACTCGCATTATTATTTAGAAGCACCAATCCGTCTTGGAAGCGGCTCATCTGTGACCGATATATGGGGAAATGTAAAAGACTATGCCAAATCAAATTATGGCTGGGCAAATTCAGGAGCTACAAAACATTGGTCATGGATTCAAGCAAAGTCATTTTATTCTTGGTATGAATTCTAATAGTCATACGATTTAATAAACTTATCGTGGAGGGAAATGCCTGCATAGTAGAATTTCAGTTTTCCCTCCTTGTTTTTTGTTGTAAAGGAGTCTTGTATGAAGTGGCGGCTAACCGTTCTTTCTTTATTTGTCTTACTAATATCATTTTTATCTTTAGGTGCTGTTAAAGAATTTGGGAACGACATTCCTTATCCTGCGCAGGCAGCTTTTTCATTGACGGGCTCTAGTGAGGTTGATAAAAACCAAATTTTTGATAAAATACAGGAAATTGCAGATAAAAAGCAATTAACTATTTATCGTCCTTTTTTAGATAAAAGTGGTCAGCAAGCTACATTTGTTTTTGGAAAGATACAGCGCAAAAATCAATCTTATATCACGGATCGAGGAGTCTTGGCAGCAAGTACCGCGACTGGTATGTATTATTCTAGTAAGGCGCTACCGACAGAATTAAAAACAGAATTGCAGCGATTTGGCTTGACTTACACAGGAGCAGACCTTCCGTGGTACTTAGTGCCAATCAACTTTCTATTTATGAATTTACGCTCTCTGGCAGTTTGGACTTTATTTTTTGTTTTTGCTGTGCTTCTTTTTGCAGTCAAAATGCTTTATGTTAAAAAAGCTATGATTCAGCGCAGTCTGGGGCTTTTTGATAGAGAATTTCGGCGTTCACTTTGGTTGGATTCTACTATTTTGATTAGCACAGGAATCCTTGTGTGGCTACTTTTTGTTTTATGGCAAGGTAGTATGGTAAATGTTTATGTTAAGACGTTTAGCTTATTACTATTTCTCAATCTCTTTATTTTGATGGTTATTAGCTTACTTGTCAATCTACTTTTTGCTTTAAATGTTCGCCTTATGGGAGCTGTAACTGTCTTGAAGAATAAAAAATCAAATCCGTTAGTACTTTATATCTGGCTTTTTGGAATTTTGCTATCTTGCTTTATCTTTGGCGTGACTGCATCGGAAAGTGTTAAAACCATTTCCAAATCTGCCCAAGAAATAGCTGTTTTGGGAAATTGGAAAATAGCTCAAGATTATGCTGCGATCACTTGGTTTGAAAATACCGCTACTCATACTGATGAAAATCATCAAATTGATTCAACATTTATAAAAGAAAATGCTGCGAAGCATAGACAATTGATTCAATCTTTTGGGACAGATGGCTGGCTTTATTCAGAGCAATCTAGCCTTAGCCCAGATCGAACTAAGCACGCTCCGGAAGAATTTAAGCAGGAGCTGGTAAGAAATGGTGTCGATAGTAAAATTGCAGAAACATTGTTCTATGTTAATACAGGATTGATGAATAAAAATAAAAAATTGTATCCTCAAAATAAGTATGAGCAAGCACCGAAAGAAAGCTTAGGTGTTATCTATATTCCAAAAAGTCAGATGGCTCACATAGACAATATTCGTAAGATAATTAACTATGAGCACTTCCGATATTCAGCTTTAAAAGCTGAGGATTTTCAAATCGTAGAAATTCCTGATGGACAGAAGACTTTTCTTTTTAACCATAAAGACGGTCCAGATGAATTATTGGCTAAACAAGAAGTAGTGAACAAGATTTTAGTGCAAATCAATTTTCACAATCTACCAGCAGATGCAGCTTTTGATAACTATTATACAGTTCTTGCAACAAAAGGAGCTTTTAAACAGAAATGGATAAAAGAAAAGATTAGCCAAGCTGGTTTGACTCATTTTTCTAGTATGACAAATATTTCAGAGCAACTATTATTAGCTCGTGAAAACATTGTTAGCCAACTGACAGGGACGATTACTGCTCTACTGATATTAGTCTTGGCGCAGTTCTTTATTATTTATGAATATATTACCACTCGCATGAAACAAAAAGCGAAAAAGATTTCTTTACAAAGTTTGTTAGGAGCAAGTAGCTATCTAGAAATTTTTCAGTCTTTACTGCCATTGATAGCAGGCATTTTATTCGTCAGTGCATTGACAATTTTAGTGATGAAAGGTAGTTTCCTAGTAGTTGGTTTAGTAGGAGTTCTTTATGCGTTTGAGATAACTGCTATGTCTTACTTTGCTTTAATGAACGTCAGAAAAAATCGTGTTCAGATTATAAAAGGAGATTTTGAAATACTATGATTGAGATAGAAAATTTAGCGAAAAAATATGGACGAAAAACCGTCTACAGCCATGTCAATCTACATTTTGAAAGGAATCAATCCTATGCTTTAGTTGGGCTTTCGGGTTCTGGAAAGACAACATTGTTAAATGCAATTGCTCGTTTAGAAAAACCAGATCAAGGCAGAATTTTGCTCAATAAGCAAGATATTTGGAAAATGAAGGAAAAAGATTATTTTAAACATTATCTGGGCTATGTCTTTCAAAATTATGCTTTGGTGGAAGAAGAAACAGTTTTCGACAACTTGAAACTATTGGCGGGTAAATCAGAAATTCTGATAGCTTTAAAACAGGTTGGACTAAATGAGTCTGTCATGAAGTCCAAAATTTATGAGCTTTCCGGTGGTCAAGCCCAACGGGTTTCAATTGCGCGATTATTATTAAAAAAAGCGAAGGTCATTTTAGCAGATGAGCCGACAGGCGCTCTTGACCAGCAAACAGGAAAATCAATTATTGATTTGTTGCTTAGTTTGGTTGCATCAGACACTGTGGTTATTTTTGCGACGCATGATCCAAATGTTTTTGAACGAGTTGATCAGGTCGTTGATATCACACAGATTAGTGGCTCATTAGAACAGTCATATTAGATTGATTGACAAACAAAAAGAGGCATAGCCTCTTTTTGTTTGTCAAGATACTATAGATCATATGCTGAGCAACTTGAAAATTGTTTTATTAACAAATTTTAATCTTTTTTATGATAAAATAAGACCAAATTGCGAATAGTAAGATAGGAGGTTCTATGAAAGCAGAAATTATTGCTGTAGGTACTGAAATTCTGACCGGGCAAATTGTCAATACCAATGCTCAATTTTTATCGGAAAAATTAGCTAGTTTAGGGATTGATATTTATTTCCAGACTGCTGTCGGTGACAATGAAAATCGTCTTTTATCTATTTTGGAAATTGCAAAGAAACGGAGCGATCTTGTCATTCTTTGTGGTGGCTTGGGTCCAACAGAAGACGACTTGACCAAGCAGGTGTTGGCAAAATTTTTAAATCGCAGGTTGGTCTTTGACCAAGCAGCTATGGAAAAATTAGATCGTTTCTTCGCGAGTCGACTGGACTATGTTCGAACACCAAATAATGAGCGGCAAGCTCAGATAGTGGAAGATTCGACTTCTCTACAAAACGAAACCGGACTTGCGGTGGGGGGCGTGATTGAAGTAAGTGGTGTAACTTATGTTGTTCTGCCTGGTCCACCTAGTGAATTAAAACCTATGGTGAACAATGAGCTGATTCCGATTTTAGCAACGGATCAAAAATTGTATTCAAGAGTTTTGCGCTTCTTTGGCATTGGTGAAAGTCAATTAGTAACTCTTTTAGGAGATTTAATTGATGCTCAGATCGATCCGACCATTGCTCCTTATGCTAAGACGGGAGAGGTGACATTGCGATTGTCCACAAAGGCTAGCAGTCAAAAAGAAGCAGATACTAAGTTTGCTTATTTGGAAAAGAAAATTTTAGCTGTACAGACTTTTGAGAAACAACGTTTAGTGGACCTTTTCTATGCTTATGGAGATGATAATTCTCTAGCGCAGACAACTTTTGAATTGTTGAGGAGAGCAGGCAAGACTGTTACAGCAGCCGAAAGTTTAACTGCTGGCCTTTTTCAAGCAACTTTGGCAAACTTTTCTGGAGCCTCTAATGTCTTTAGTGGTGGCTTTGTTACTTACAGTATGGAGGAAAAGAGCCGCATGCTGGACATTCCTTTGGCAGACTTGGAAAAACATGGAGTTGTTTCTGCTTTTACAGCAAAGAAAATGGCTGAGCAGGCCAGAAAATTGACTGCCAGTGACTATGCAGTGAGTTTGACGGGTGTGGCAGGTCCAGACAGCTTAGAAGGATATCCGGCAGGGACAGTTTATATTGGCTTAGCAACCACAGAGAATGTACAATCTTTTAAGGTTAATATTGCCGGTCGTAGTCGGACTGATGTACGAAAAATAGCCGTTCTGCATGCTTTCAATCAGTTACGAAAAACTTTATTAAAAAACGAAAATATGCTATAATAATTAGATAGTCGAGAAAATTAATTTATCACTATACAGGAGAAATAAATGGCGAAAAAACAAAAAAAATTAGAAGAAATTTCAAAAAAATTTGGTGAGGAACGTCAAAAAGCGTTAGATAATGCACTTAAAAATATCGAAAAAGATTTTGGTAAAGGGGCGATTATGCGTTTGGGTGAGCGCGCTGAACAAAAAGTTCAAGTTATGAGCTCAGGTAGCTTGGCGTTAGATATTGCACTTGGCGCAGGAGGGTATCCAAAAGGTCGGATTATTGAAATCTATGGACCAGAATCATCTGGTAAGACGACAGTGGCCCTCCATGCTGTTGCTCAGGCTCAGAAAGAAGGCGGAATTGCGGCCTTTATTGATGCTGAGCACGCTCTAGATCCGGCGTATGCGCAAGCTCTTGGGGTTAATATTGACGAATTACTCCTTTCTCAACCAGATTCTGGCGAGCAAGGACTAGAAATTGCTGGGAAATTGATTGATTCTGGTGCAGTAGATTTGGTGGTCATCGACTCTGTGGCAGCTCTTGTACCGCGTGCTGAAATTGATGGTGATATCGGAGATAGCCATGTTGGTTTGCAAGCGCGTATGATGAGTCAAGCTATGCGTAAACTATCTGCTTCTATCAACAAAACCAAAACGATTGCAATCTTCATCAACCAACTACGCGAAAAAGTTGGTATTATGTTTGGAAATCCAGAAACAACACCGGGCGGTCGAGCTCTTAAATTTTATGCTTCTGTCCGTCTGGATGTCCGTGGCAATACTCAAATCAAGGGAACTGGTGATGAAAAGGACACTAATGTCGGTAAGGAAACCAAAATTAAGGTTGTGAAAAACAAGGTGGCTCCGCCATTTAAAGAAGCCTTTGTGGAAATCATGTATGGTGAAGGAATTTCCAAAACAGGTGAGCTCATCAAGATTGCAACAGACCTAGATATTATCAAAAAAGCGGGCGCGTGGTATTCTTACAATGATGAAAAGATTGGGCAAGGGTCTGAAAATGCTAAGAAATACTTAGCAGATCATCCAGAAATTTTTGATGAAATTGATCACAAGGTTCGAGTTCACTATGGTTTGATTGAGAATGATACTGAAGATGAAAAAAATGCAGAAGCAATTAAATCAGCAAACAAAGTAGAGGAAGTGACTCTAGACTTAGACGATGCGATTGAGATTGAGGAATAATTTTTTAAAAATAGGTCGTAAGACGGAGGGATTTTATGGTATAATATAGTATGATAATAGTACCGTGTGGCGAAAGGAGTACTTACATGATTACAATTTATACTGTCTCAAGTTGCACTAGTTGTAAAAAAGCAAAAACATGGCTCAATGCTCACCAGTTAACTTATAAAGAACAAAATCTTGGTAAAGAAGGGATTACAAAAGAAGAATTGTTAGATATTCTAACAAAAACTGAAAATGGGGTTGCAAGTATTGTGTCTTCAAAAAATCGTTATGCAAAAGGTTTAGGCGTAGATATCGAAGAATTGAGTGTGAGTGAAGTGATTGATTTGATTATGGAAACGCCACGTATTTTGAAAAGTCCTATTTTAGTAGATGATAAACGTCTTCAAGTAGGATACAAAGAAGATGATATTCGTGCATTCCTACCTCGCTCGGTTCGTAATGTTGAAAATACAGAAGCGCGTTTACGCGCGGCCTTGTAAAGAGTGGGATTTCCACTCTTTTTTATTTCAATGTTTATTGATATTAAAAATATGATAAAATAAAGAATGAGGAGGAGTTAATCTATGAAAAGAAGCCTAATTTTATTAACCATTATTCTTACAGTCTTAGTAGGCTGTGGTCAAAAGAAAGAAACAAAATCAAAAGCAAGCAAACAATCTATTGATAGTACGTTGCCAGTTATTGCAAATGCTGAAAAAGAAACGGTTGTGACGAAAAAATTATCGTTTCCAAAAACAGCTGAGGGAGTTCAGCAAACGCAAACAATTACTTACAAAGGGAACCAATTTTTAGGTTTAACGATTGAACAAATTTTGCCGATGAAAGAAGAATTAAAAAAGGTGGTTGCTGAGGTTGGAGTTGCTGAGGCGCAAAAATTATTGGAAAAATCTTTGGCTGAAGATGAAAAATTTACACAAGCAAAAAATTTGCAAGGCTTTTCAACCTCTTTGGAAATTATAAATGAGCAAGAATTGAAGCGAACTCATACGTTTGATTTTCAAGTTTTGGATGTTAATAAAGCCGCAAATACTGAGTATTTAAAGAATATGAAATTAAAAGAATTTTTAAAAATGAAACCAAAAGAATATGTTGAAGATCAGATTGCCAGTGGTGCAACGGAAGTCAATCAATAATTTGTTAAACATGAATTGATTTTTTAGACGGCTCTTTTTGACAACGCTTACAAAAGATGGTATACTATTCTTATAAAGCTCTAAAATACAAGGAGGATATTTTTATGAGAAAATCGGTTGTTTTGTTAGGAGCAAGTTTGTTGCTGCTCACAGCTTGTGGTCAAAAATCCGGTCAGAATCAGTCAGGGGATAGTAAGACTGGTTCGAGTGTTGTGAAAAAGGATTCTGTTGTGACCAAGTCTTTTCAACAAAAACAGACTGTCCAAGGGATTGAACAAACACTTACGCAAACTATTTCTTATGAAGGAAAAACCTTTAAGAAGTTTGTGATAAATCTTGAACAAATACTTCCTGAAAATATGAAGAGTGCATTAGCGGGTCAAGATTTAGAAAGCACTAAGCCGCACTTGATTTCTGCTTTTGAAAAGGCTGCAGGATTGGATAAATTTAAGTCTTTGGGCGGTGTTGATGTTAAAACAGACATTACAAAAGACTATATTATTAAAGTTGCAATCAATATTGATATGAGCAAAATCAACCTTGATGAAGCATCAAAACTGGATACATATGGCTCTATGTTTTCAACTATCAAAAATTTAACACCCAAACAATATATTGAATCTGTCAAAGCAGCTGGTGCTAAAGAAGTTGCAAATCCATGATTTTATAGGTGTATATGAAACAAAAAAAGCTGAAATTTATTCAGCTTTTTTCAACCCCTTTCATTTGTGAAAAGTCTTGAAATGTGCTATAATATGGGTATTCTAGTGAAAGAAGGTGTAATTGTGGGATTTACAGATGAGACAGTACGTTTTAATCTTGATGATTCAAACAAAAAAGAGATTAGTGAAACATTGAAAGATGTCTATGTGTCGCTGAATGAAAAGGGCTATAACCCAATCAACCAAATCGTAGGATACGTGCTTAGTGGTGATCCTGCGTATGTACCTCGCTATAATAATGCACGAAATCAAATTCGTAAATATGAACGTGATGAGATTGTAGAAGAATTAGTTCGTTATTATTTGAAAGGACAAGGCATTGATCTCTAATGAGAATTATGGGGTTAGATGTTGGTTCAAAAACAGTTGGTGTTGCAATTAGTGACCCACTTGGTTTTACAGCTCAAGGGCTTGAAATTATTCCCATCAATGAAGAACAAGAAGAATTTGGTTTTGAGCGTTTGACTGAACTTGTCCAAGAATATAAGGTGGACAAGTTTGTTGTAGGTCTTCCTAAGAATATGAACAATACAAGCGGACCACGTGTAGAAGCAAGTCAGGCTTATGGGACTAAGATTGAGCAGCTATTTCATTTGCCAGTTGAATACCAAGATGAGCGCCTAACAACAGTAGCTGCGGAGAGAATGTTGATTGAGCAAGCGGATGTGAGCAGAAAGAAGCGAAAAAAAGTGATTGATAAGCTCGCAGCGCAGCTTATATTACAAAATTATTTAGATCGAAATTTTTAATAAATAAAGGAGAAAACATGGCACACGATCATAACCATGACCATGAACACGAAGAACGTGAACTAATTACTTTAGTGGATGAGCAAGGAAACGAAACTTTGTTTGAAATTCTCTTGACCATTGATGGAAAAGAAGAATTTGGGAAAAACTACGTTCTATTGATTCCAGCTAGCGCAGAAGAAGATGAAAATGGCGAGGTAGAAATTCAAGCCTATTCGTTTACTGAAAATGAAGACGGAACAGAGGGGGACCTCCAACCAATTCCAGAAGATTCAGATGCTGAATGGGATATGATTGAAGAAGTTTTCAATAGCTTTATGGAAGAATAAAAATTGCGTACACTAGCTTTTCGTATTACAAACAATGAAGAGATTGAAAGGCTGTGTGAATAGTTATTTTTATGGTATACGAATGAGTGGTTGGTTAATTCCCATGTGGAGCAAGAGTTCCAGCCATTCAAGTGAATTGTGGGGTGTGACATGAACCAAAGTCTGGTTCTGTTTCACTCCCTTTTTGCTGGGAGAAGAATATGAATGAAATTGAAACGTGGCTAGAGAGTCGCATTGGTTTAAATTTTCGCTCTGGTTTAGAGCGAATGAGACAGGCTATAAGTCTTTTGGATCATCCGGAAGAAAATTATCCCATTATTCATGTGACAGGAACGAACGGAAAAGGCTCAAGCATTGCTTTTATGAGTCAATTATTTGTAGAGCATAAAAAGAAGGTGGGAACTTTTACGTCACCTCATATGGTGAGCATTTATGATCGGATTTGTGTCAATCATAAACCAATCTCTGACAAGGATTTTGTTAGAATTGGGCGCCGTATTCAAGCAATGGAAAGACAACTTTTGCGTATACAAGCTCCATTATCTTATTTTGAAATTTTAACACTCATAGCTTTATTGTATTTCGAAGAAGAGCAGGTAGATGTGGCTTTAATTGAGGTGGGAATTGGTGGACTTTTAGATGCAACAAATGTAGTGATAGGAGATGTTGCGGTTGTAACGTCTGTAGGATTGGATCATCAAGAAACATTAGGAGACTCCATAGTAGCAATTGCGGAGCAGAAAGCAGGGATTTTCAAGAAAAAGGAACGAGCTGTTATCGGGCCGCTGGCTGAAGAAGCCAGAAGGGTCTGCGAATTGCGCGCAGATGAGTTGGGAGTTGTTTTGTATGAATACGGTAGGGATTTTTCATTTTCAAAAGGACAATTTTCTAATCAAGATAAAATGATAGTTGGTTTACAGCTGGGTCTCAAAGGTACTTATCAGGAAGAAAATGCAGCTGTTGCTTTGCAAAGTTTTCTTTTATTCATGAAACAGCAAAATTGGCAACCACAAGTAAAATGGATACGCAAGGCCTTGCAAGAGACCCGTTGGGCAGGGAGACTGGAATATTTTGAGAGAGGAATTTATTTGGACGGGGCTCACAATTTACCCGCTTTGTCACGTTTGGTGGAGTTTATTCACCAGCAAGAACAAAAAGAAATTTTTCTTTTATTCGGTGCTTTGAAACGTAAAAATTATCAGGGAATGCTGTCTTATCTAAAACAAGAATTGCCAGATGTGCGGTTGACGATAACGACATTTGAGGATGACGGTGCAATAGACAAGTGGAATCTGACAACTGAAACCTATGTTTCCTCTTATCGGGAGTTTATTGAACAATTCATTAAAAATTCTACTGATAATCAGCTTCTTTTTGTGACAGGTTCTCTTTATTTCATTGCAGAAGTTCGTGCTTTTCTTTTGGAGAAAGAATTGACTGCTTGAAACGAGAAATAGTAGAATAGAATTGTAATCAAAAAAGGAGGGAATCAAATGGTACAATTAAAGAAACTTGGCTATGCCACATTGTTTCTAATAGGGCTTATCATTTTGACATCGTGTGCCAAGTCTAATCAAACTTCATCATCATCTCAATCTATCTCAAGCAGTCAATCAACTACAGTCTCAAGTGAGAGCAGCACTTCGTCAACTATTGCAGAAAATTCGGTAGAAAAATTAGACGGTACTTATAAAGGTATGGACGAAGAAGATGAGATCACTTTGGTTATCAAGGGAAACAGTGGTACGTGGACAGAAGAAGAGCCAAATGGTAAGAAAGAAGTAAAACAAGTGAGCATTGATCCAACAAATCAGCGAATGACGATTGGTGACGACATTGAGCGTTATATGATTAATGGCAATCAGTTGACAATTGAGGATATTGAGCAAGAAAACGGCGAAAATGATACGGTTGTTTTAACGAAGCAATAACTTATTTGATATTGGAGTAATGACTCTTAATAGAAAAACTAAATAGTAGCTTGCAAATGTAGGAGGTTGAGTTCAGATATTTCATCAGTTTTTATAACCACTGCTTTAAATTGTGTTTGTTTTACCCACCGCTCCAAATGGTTTATAAATTGTTCGCTTCGTGGATTTTATCTGCGCTCGCTAGTGATTCTCTATACTGGAGTTATGTGAGAATGAAAAAAGTTTAGTATTTCAGAAAAAATTTAGAAATAAGAAGATGAGGGAAGAGAATTTGACTAACTTTTTGAAGTGTAATAGGTGATAAAAACGAACAGCGAGAGAGAATTTTTTCAACTTACGGTAAATCGAAATACAGTACCAGTAGGAAAGGTGGATTTTGAAGGGGGAAGACAAGTTAAAAAGACAGATCTTACAAAATCAGGTAGCTATAAAACAGATAAGATTATCAGTTATCACATTTCTATTAATCAGTCTGGTAAAGAGATTTCTGATGCCAAAGTAACAGACATTCTGGGTACTCCTAAAATTTCTTATATTAAGAACAGTTTCAAAATTGAAAAAGGTAAGTGGGTGATTGTAAATAATCGTTGGGTATTGAAGAATAAAATAAATGTCACGGAACAATTTACAATCAATTTCATATCTGACTCACAATTTTCGGTTGATTTAGGTCATATCAAAGCAGGAGAAGGTTATTGTATTAACTATAAAGCTAAAGCAAACTATAATTTACAGAATGGAGAAATTGTTGAAAATATTGCTTCACTTTGGTCAAGTAAAATAAAAATCATAAATTCCATAGTGAAGACTACTTACAGAGAAGCAAGCGGAAATGCAGAAGGTTATGTTTACTCAATCACGCTGCATAAAAAGGATGAAGTTTCTGGCATGCCTTTAACGGGAGCTATCTTTAGGGTTATACGAGATCGCAACGGTACTACAGTTGGGGAATTTATCACAGATAGTGCAGGGGAAGTAACAAGTCTGAATCTATTAAAAGATACTTATAAAATTAAAGAAATAAAAGCTCCGGCTGGATATTAGCCATTTAAACGAAAGTTTAAGATTACTCCGGATAAGTTTAATAATGAGAAGACTTATGATTTGGAAGTTCTCAATAAACGAGGATTGGTTGAGGTCAATTGAGAGTTAAGAAATTATTAATTGGACGTGATTTAAAGGCAGGTGAATTTGAGTTTGAACTCAAAGGCACAGAGGATAATGTCCACCAAGTCAAGAAAAATGCTGTTAATGGTGATGTGATTTTCGATACTATTGAGTACACGAAAGTGAGAACATATCATTATATGATTACTGAAAAAGATACGAAACTTCAAGGTATAATCTATGATAAAAAAGTGATCAAAGTAACAGTGACTGTTACAGACAATAGTTCGCGTATACTAGAAACTAAAGGTCGATATGATCAGGATGTTAAAGCTTTTGAAAATAGCTATACCCTACCAGCAACACCGCCGAAGAAAGGTTTGCCTAAAACAGGAACAGCTGTTCATTACTTAGCAATCTTTATGGATATGATATTGTTAGTGGGTGCAGTTTACTTCATCAAGAAAAAAATATAAGTCTAGAGGTGGAAACCTAATGAGAAATGGAGAGTCTAATTAGGTTCCCTTTTTTATTGAAAGTTTTAAAAATGATTTGAAAATCAAGCAAGACTTGACTTTGGCTTGATTTATTAGGTAATCCCCGTTATACTAGTACTAAATACTGATAGGGAGAGAATATGAGTTTTAGGAAATTTCAGCTATTGATGTCAAAATATGGTTTTAGCATCATTACTATGGTGTTAGAACTGGTGCTTGTTTTTTGGTTTTTCTTTTGGCTCGGTCGATGGACGCCTACTTTATGGATTGCCTTTGTGATTTTGTTCAGTGTGGCAACGATTTTGGCGATTGTCAATCGTTCAATGACGCCAGAAAGCAAAGTAACCTGGCTTTTAGTGGCTTTTATTCCAGTCTTTGGACCGTTGCTTTATCTGATGTTTGGTGAGCGTCGTTTGTCTAGAAGTGAATTGAAACAGTTGAAAAATATGGATCAAATGAAATTTCGTGAGGATAATAGTTATGAGTTGCGTTTAGAGTTAAAAAATACAGATAAGTCAGCTTATGGGATTATCAAATCACTTCTTAGCATGGATCATAATGCGGATGTATATGACGGTACGGAATCACAATTTTTCCCTTTAGGCGAAGAAATGTTTCAAAAAATGCTGGAAGATTTGCGTAAGGCAGAAAAATTTATCTTTTTGGAATATTATATTGTGGAAGAAGGTCTCATGTGGAATAGTATTTTGGATATTCTGCGTGAGAAAGTAACTCAAGGTGTTGAAGTGAAGATGCTCTATGATGATATTGGCTGTATGGCGACTCTTCCTGGGGACTACACCAGTCGATTACAAGCTATAGGGATTGATGCCCATAAATTTAACAAAGTGATTCCGCGAATGACAGTAGCTTATAATAATCGAGATCATCGTAAAATTCTTGTTATTGATGGGCAAATTGGCTATACTGGAGGGGTCAATTTAGCAGATGAATACATTAATCACATTGAGCGTTTTGGTCACTGGAAAGACGGTGGGATTCGTTTAAATGGTCGTGCAGTAAAGGCCTTGACACGTCTTTTTCTTATGAACTGGTATATCAACCGTGGAACCATTAGCGATTTTGATCAATATCATTTGGACAATAAAGCAATAGATGCATCAGGACTTTATATTCCGTATGGAAGCGGACCTAAGCCTATGTACAAAGCTCAAGTGGGTAAAAATGTCTACCAAAATATTATCAGTCAAGCGACAGATTATGTGTATATTGCTACACCGTACTTAATTATTGATTATGACTTGACAGAAGACATTAAAAATGCAGCTATGCGTGGGGTAGATGTGCGGATTGTGACCCCTTCCATTCCAGATAAAAAGCTGATTCAACTCATTACGCGAGGCGCTTATCCAGACTTGATAGCAGCTGGGGTTCGGATTTATGAATATACTCCAGGTTTTATTCACAGTAAGCATGTGGTGGCAGATGATGATTTTGGTGTGGTTGGAACAATCAACTTTGATTATCGAAGTCTGGTTCACCACTATGAAAATGCTATTTTGATGTATAAAACGCCTTCTATGTTTGACTTAAAACGGGATTTTGAAAACCTTTTTGAGAATTCTCAAGAAATTCATGAGGATACTATTAAAAATACCTGGTATCAACGTTTAATCAAAGAGATTGTCGAATTGTTTGCGCCGATGCTATAAAAATTTCTCTTGTATGAGAGGAATTTTTTCTTTTTTACGAATAATTTAGTAAAAAGAAGGCGAAATAATGATACATCTAACACAAGAAGAACAAGAATTTTTACAAAAGTATACAAACAGAAGTCATCACCGTTTTCGAGATTTGGAATATTATGCCTTGCTTTTGCAAAAGATGAAGATTGTGTCAGAATCAAGCTGACAGATAGAGGAGATTTTGGTATACTAAATAAGACTGATATCAAGGAGAATCTTTATGCACGACACAATGCTTGAACAAGGGCCAATGGTAGAGAGTATTCACGAAGAAAGTGAACAGAAAAAATTTTTTGTAGAACCTACACCGACGCCGTTTGTCGTTTTATTTTTGTGGAGCTTATTATTGAGTGTTTTAAGTGTTGCCAATCCGTTTTTGACCAACTTTGCTACTAATCTGCAATCTCAAAATTTATATGCTGGATGGGCAATGGCGCAGGGGCAGGTTATTTATGGAAATATTTATGGAACGAGTGGTTTGCTTTATTATCTAACTAATTGGGTGGGTAGTCTTTTCATGGGCAATATTTTATTTGCAGTAGTGCAGTGCTTTGCCCTATTTGTTGCAGGAATTTTTCTTTTTAAAATTGTTTACCAATTAACAACTGTAAGGAATACCTCTGTAAAGGTTCTTTCTTTATTTTATGGCTTAACCTTAGCTTTGGGCTGGGGCGGTTTATATTCTAGTATCTTTGCTTTTCCTTTTGTATTTGGTGCACTGTACTTTCTAATGCGTTATGTTGCAGGAGAAGCTAGTGACAGAGGTTTTATTGGTTTTGGTGCGCTCGGTACATTGATGTTTATGACAGATCCGATGACAAGTCTCGTGTTTTATTTAGTGGCTTTCCTTGTTTTGTCAGCTTATAATATTAGTGTAAAGAAAAAAGTACATGGCCTTTATCAATTTTTAGCAGCACTTGTAGGCTTTTCGTTTCTATTTTATCCTTTGGGCTATTATACGGTTTTAAATGGTAGCTTTGGTCTTGCGATTAGTCAGATTCTTTATCCGTTGGAAAGCTTTCGCTTTGCAGGGCAGCACTTGTTGTATAATGGTTTGCTTTATGGTGGGTTAATCATTGGAATTGGTTTAGTGTTTTCTTGGGTGAGAAGTTTTTCATTGCCAGCAAATTCTTTGGAACGTTTCCTGCAGCTATTTAGTTTTTTCGCGTCCTTGATTTTAGTTTTATTTGTTTTCTTTTTGCCAGATCAAGGCGCTTATCAGCTGTTGCCTGTTTTGCCATTCTTCCTGATTTTGCTCAGTATGTGGTTAGGAAAAAGTAAACTTAAAAGAGGTGGACGTCATAGCCGTGTACAAAAATCTACATCTATTTTAGGAACGTATGTTGCAAAAAATGCTTTCTTGCCGCTTTTAGCAGTTACTTACTTAATTGGTTCTCCGCTTGTTAATCACTATATTTTATCTTCAGGTGAAGCAAGTGAACGTGTTTCTGCGGCAAATTATATCAAAGATAAAGCGAAGAAGACTGATAAAATCTATGCTTGGGATAAAACAGCAGCGCTTTATCAGGCGAGTAGACACTTATCTGCAGTACCAATTTTAACACCTAGCTTGTACCAAGGAACCGATGAAAATAAAATGGCGCTAGCTAGGAGTCTGAAAGAAAATGCACCAACTTATATTTTAGTGAATAATCAAGTGCCTGTTCTTCAAGATGTGCAAAAACAAATTCAGAAAAATTATGAGAAAACTGACCTGGAACTTCATCATTTCAAGCTTTATAAATTAAAATGATTTAATCAATATCTTGTGTTTAAAATAAAATTTTAAGTTTTTTACCACAAGATATTGATTTTTTTTATGAGAGTGATATAATATGATTTATACGAATGGAGGAGCTCATGATAGCATTAAAAGAAGAAACAGTACAAGGTTTTGCTGATATTTATGTTGAAAAACGTGACGGTCGTCGTGTGGCTTTTGACGCAGATAAGATTTATAAAGCGCTTGTCAAAGCTAGTCAAGAAGTAACGACGATGACGCCGTTGTTAGAAGCAAAACTTGAAGGGATTACCAATAAAATTGTAGCAGAGGTGATTGAACGTTTCCCTGCTGGTGTTAAAATTTATGAAATTCAAAATATCGTTGAGCATGAATTGTTGCAAGCCAATGAATATGCTATTGCGGAAAGTTATATTACTTACCGTACGCAACGTGATTTTGCGCGTTCAAAAGCAACAGATATCAACTTCACAATCGGCAAATTGCTGAATAAAGATCAAGCGGTTGTCAATGAAAATGCCAACAAGGACAGCGATGTTTTCAATACTCAACGTGATTTGACAGCGGGGATTGTTGGGAAATCAATTGGTTTGCAAATGCTGCCGCCGCATGTAGCAAACGCCCATCAAAAAGGGGATATTCATTATCATGATTTGGACTATAGCCCATATACGCCGATGACAAACTGCTGCTTGATTGATTTCAAAGGTATGCTGGGAAATGGTTTCAAGATTGGAAATGCAGAGGTGGAAAGTCCAAAGTCGATTCAAACTGCGACTGCGCAAATTTCTCAAATCATTGCCAATGTCGCCTCTAGTCAGTATGGTGGTTGTTCAGCTGATCGAATTGATGAAGTTTTAGCGCCTTATGCTGAAAAGAATTACGAAAAGCATTTGAAGGATGCGCGTGAATGGGTCGTTCCTGAAAAACAGGAAGAGTTTGCTTGGGCAAAGACGAAAAAAGACATTTACGATGCCATGCAGTCTTTGGAATATGAAATCAATACCTTGTTTACGTCAAATGGACAAACCCCATTTACATCGCTTGGTTTTGGTCTTGGCACCAATCGTTTTGAGCGTGAAATTCAAAAAGCGATTCTTCAAATTCGCATTAAAGGTCTGGGGTCTGAACATCGGACAGCTATTTTTCCTAAATTGATTTTCACGTTGAAGCGCGGATTGAACTTAGAACCGGATAGCCCAAACTATGATATTAAACAGCTGGCTTTGGAATGCGCTACGAAACGGATGTACCCAGATGTCTTGTCTTACGACAAAATTGTGGAATTAACAGGTTCTTTTAAAGTTCCAATGGGCTGCCGTTCTTTCTTACAAGGCTGGAAAGATGAAAACGGTCAAGAAGTCAATTCTGGTCGGATGAATCTTGGCGTTGTGACGGTCAACCTTCCACGAATTGCTCTTGAATCTGAAGGCAACATGGAGAAATTCTGGGAAATTTTTAATGAGCGGATGAATATTGCTGAAGATGCGCTCGTCTACCGTGTCGAACGCACCAAAGAAGCGACTCCAGCTAATGCTCCTATTCTTTATCAATATGGTGCTTTTGGAAAACGTCTAGGTAAATATGATAAGGTGGATCAACTCTTTAAGCATCGTAGAGCCACGGTTTCTCTTGGCTATATTGGTCTGTATGAAGTGGCTACAGTCTTTTATGGTGGTGAATGGGAGCACAATCCAGAAGCCAAGAAATTCACAGTCGATATCGTTCGTGAAATGAAACGCCGTGTAGAAGAATGGTCTGACCAATATGACTACCACTTCTCAGTTTACTCCACACCGTCTGAAAGTCTGACCGACCGCTTCTGCCGCCTGGATACAGAAAAATTTGGTCTGGTAAAAGATATTACAGATAAGGAATACTATACGAATAGTTTCCACTATGATGTCCGTAAAAATCCGACACCGTTTGAAAAATTAGATTTTGAAAAAGATTATCCAGCAGCTGGGGCTTCAGGAGGCTTTATTCACTACTGTGAATATCCTGTTCTACAACAAAATCCGAAAGCACTCGAATCAGTCTGGGACTATGCTTACGATCGTGTGGGCTATCTTGGAACCAATACTCCGATTGACCATTGTTACAAGTGCGATTTTGAAGGGGACTTCACGCCAACCGAACGTGGATTTACTTGTCCAAACTGCGGCAATAGCGATCCTAAGACAGTTGATGTTGTGAAGCGAACTTGTGGTTATCTTGGAAATCCTCAAGCTCGTCCGATGGTAAATGGACGTCACAAGGAGATTTCGGCTCGTGTTAAACACATGAATGGTTCAACAATCAAGTTCGAAGGACATCATGTAGAAAAATAGGAACTTTCATGGGAAAATATCAATTAGACGATAAAGGGAAAGCACAAGTCACACGCTATCATGAAAAACACTCGAAAGGTGGAGTCAACAAGAAAGCTCGTGTTACAAGTTTGCGAGAACAATTTTTGCAAAAAGCAAAGAAAAAATAAGGGAAAGAGTGAGGTCTGCATGAAGCTAGTCTCACTCTCTTTCTATCAAGGTGTGAAATATGAAATTAAGACGACCAAGATTGGAAGATAAGGACGCAGTCACGGATCTCATAATGGAATTTGAAAGTTTAAATGCCGCACACGATGGTGGTTTTTGGAACGAGGAGGATTTTGATTATGAAGATTGGATTGCTGGGAACCGAGATGCAGAAATGGGTCTCAATATTCCTGATACCTGGGTGCCAGCTATACAACTTGTCGGGTTTGATGAAGGACAAGCAGTTGGTTTTTTAAATTTGCGCCTGCGCTTAAATGAATATTTACTCGAACACGGTGGTCATATAGGCTATAGTGTTCGTCCATCTATGCAAGGGATAGGCCATGCTACTTCGATGCTGAAAGAAGGACTTCTTGTTGCTGCTTCAAAGAATATTCATCAAGTGCTGGTGACTTGTGCGATAGATAATCCAGCTAGTCGAGCAGTAATTTTAAAAAATGGCGGAATATTGGAAGATGTACGAGCCGGGAAAGAGCGCTATTGGATAGATTTGGAGTAGAAAAATGACATGGAATACACCGAAGCCAGGTGAGTGGAAAAGTGAAGAGTTAAGCAAGGGGCGTATTATTGACTATAAAGCCTTTAATTTTGTGGATGGTGAAGGGGTGCGTAATTCCCTCTATGTCAGCGGCTGCATGTTTCATTGTGAGGGCTGCTACAATGTAGCGACCTGGTCGTTCAATGCCGGGATTCCTTATACGCAAGAGCTGGAAGAGCAAATCATGAAAGATTTGGCTGAGCTCTATGTTCAAGGACTGACCTTGCTAGGAGGAGAGCCTTTTCTGAATACTGGGATTCTCTTGCCCTTAGTCAAGCGTATTCGACGAGAGTTGCCTGACAAAGATATTTGGTCTTGGACGGGCTATACATGGGAAGAAATGATGCTGGAAACACCAGATAAACTCGAACTTCTTAGTCTCATTGATATTCTGGTAGATGGTCGTTTTGATAAGGCAAAACGAAATCTCATGTTACAATTTCGAGGTTCCTCTAATCAGCGTATTATTGATGTACAAAAGTCTCTCAAAGCTGGAAAAGTGATTATTTGGGATAGATTGAATGATGGCACAGAAAGTTTTGAGCAGGTTAATCGAGATAAAACAGAATAAATTTGAACCAAGGTAGGAATTGATTGTTCCTACTTTTTTGTTGTTTAAAATGTAATGGCGAAAGATTGCATTGAAAACGCATTTATAATTTAAAGTTTTTGTAATTCTTAAAGAATGTTTAACTTTCAGTTATTTTATGCTATAATGGAGTAATAAAATGGATAATTCTACGTAGGGGTTTAAAATGGTCCAAAAAAGATTGCGCTCTTCTAAGAAGAGAGGTTATCGAATCTTAAATATTGCTTTGCTAATCGTTTTTGCATTGCTAACAGCATTATTGGTTTTTTCAATGTTTCGGTATAATATTCTAGCATTTCGGCACTTGAATATTTTACTATCAATCTTGCTAGTAGCCGTAGCACTAGTGACTGGCTTTTTAATTTTTAAAAATAAAGCGCGTGTCATAACGACTATTATTCTCATTTTGGCTATTTTAGTTAGTTCAGGTGCGATGTATGCCATTAAAGAAGTGCTGGATTTGTCTAATGGTTTAAATACAACATCCAACTATTCTGAATATGAAATGAGTGTGGTGGTACCGGCAAATAGCGACATTAAAGATATTAGCCAAGTGAAAAATGTTCTTGCTCCGACAGCAAATGATGAAAAAAATATCAAGGCATTAACAAACAACTTGGCAAAAACTAAAAAAGTCAATCTAACGGTTGATCAATCTTCTTCTTATTTGGCAGCTTATAATTCTTTGAGGAATGGTGAAGCGAAGGCTATGGTGCTAAATAGTGTTTTTGAAAGTGTTATCGAAAACGAGCATCCAGATTATGCTTCAAAAATTAAGAAAATCTATACTTATAAGATTAGTAAGAAAATAGAAAATGCGCAATCACCAGCTACCAACAACGATGTCTTTAACATTTATGTTAGTGGTATTGACACTTATGGTCCCGTTTCGTCTGTATCTCGTTCGGATGTGAATATCATCATGACAGTGAATCGCAAAACAAAAAAAGTGTTATTAACAACAACACCGCGTGATGCTTACGTACCGATTGCTGATGGTGGCAACAATCAAAATGATAAATTGACGCATGCTGGCATTTATGGTGTGGAAGCGTCCATTCATACATTGGAAAATCTCTATGGCATTAAAACCAACTATTACATCCGACTCAATTTCACTTCTTTCCTCAAATTAGTGGATTTGTTAGGTGGTATTGACGTTTATAATGACCAAGAATTTACAAGTTTGCACGGGAATTATCATTTTGGTGTAGGAGATGTTCATCTAAATTCTGAGCAGGCTCTAGGCTTTGTGCGGGAACGGTATTCATTGAGCGGCGGAGATAACGACCGTGGTAAAAATCAAGAAAAAGTAATTGCGGCAATTATTAAAAAGTTGACTTCAACACATGCTTTGAAGAATTACAATGAGATTATTTCAGGTTTACAAAATTCAGTTCAAACCAATATGAGTCTTGAAACGATGATGAATCTCATTAATACACAACTAGAATCTGGCGGTAGTTATACTGTGACTTCTCAAGCTGTTACAGGTGAGGGACGGACAGACCTTCCGTCTTATGCTATGCCAGATGCGAATCTTTACATGATGGAATTAAATCAAGATAGCTTGAATGCAGCCAAAGCGGCAATTCAGAAAGTGATGGAAGGTAAATAAGATTGATTGATATTCATTCGCATATTGTGTTTGATGTAGATGACGGTCCCAAGACACGTCAGGATACGCGAGAGCTTTTGACGGAAAGTTATCGCCAAGGAGTTCGAACGATTATTTCAACTTCTCATCGTAGAAAGGGAATGTTTGAAACTCCTGAAGAAAAAATCGCGGCAAATTTTCATGAGGTTCAGCAAATCGCTAAAGAAGTGGCGGACGACCTCACCATTCTTTATGGTGCCGAAATTTACTATACTAGCGATATTTTAGAAAAATTGGATAAAAAAATTATTCCAACTTTGGGTGGAACGAGTTATGCTCTGATTGAGTTTAGTATGACAACTCCGTACAGAGAAATCCACAGTGCTTTAAATAATGTTCTGCGTTTAGGGATTACACCAGTTGTAGCCCATATTGAGCGTTATCATTGCTTGGAAAACGATGTGAAAAAAGTGCAAGACTTGATCAACATGGGATGTTATATGCAAATCAATAGCTCCAGTGTCCTAAAGCCGAAGTTATTTAGTGGCGATAAGTATAAATTCATGAAGAAACGGGCGCAGTTCTTTATGGAGCAGGATTTAGTCCATTTTGTAGCGAGTGATATGCATAATTTAGGTCCGCGCCCCCCTTATATGCAGGAGGCCTATCAAATCATTTCTAAAAAATATGGCAAAGCATACGCTGACATGCTATTCCGTGAAAATCAAGAAATATTATTAAAAGATGAATTAATTTAGGAGAAGAAATGAAAAATCAAGATAATCAGACGATGGAAATTGATGTTCTATCATTAGTTAAAAGTCTATGGAGACGAAAATTTCTCATCGTTGTGACAGCTTTTGTGATGGCTATCATTACTTTAGGATATAATACCTTTATTATAAAGCCTAACTATACAAGTTCTACAAGGATCTATGTAGTAAATCGACAGCCTAGTGATAATTCCACATTGACAAACCAAGATTTGCAGGCTGGATCGTACTTGGTTAAAGACTATAAGGAAATCATTTTATCACAGGATGTATTAGCCAAAGTAATCTCTGACTTAAAATTAAATATGCAGCCAAGTGCACTAGCTAAGAAGATTACAGTCACTGTTCCGACCGATACACGTATTGTCTCAATAGCCGTTTCAGATGGTGATGCAAAGGAAGCTGCGCGTGTTGCTAATAGCCTTCGCCAAGTAGCAGCTGAAAAGATTATAGCTGTTACAAAAGTAGCAGACGTGACGACGTTAGAAGAAGCAGAAGTACCAAACTCTCCTTCTTCACCGAATATCAAACGCAATACCTTAATTGGTTTCTTAACTGGAGGAGCCTTGATTTCAATGGTTATTATTATCGTTGAAGTGTTGGATGATCGAGTGAAAAAGCCAGAAGATGTGGAAGAAGCGTTAGGAATTACTCTTCTTGGAGTTGTGCCGAATATGGATAAACTAAAATAGGAGGAAATGATGCCAAGATTAGAATTAGCTAAAAATAAAGAGAAAGCTCTCAAAAAGTCAGAAGAATATTACAACGCTTTAAGAACCAACATTCAGCTTAGTGGAGAAAATATTAAAGTTATTGCTGTTACTTCTGTACAGTCTGGTGAAGGGAAGTCAACAACTTCTACTAATCTAGCTATTGCTTTTGCACGATCAGGCTATAACACTTTGCTGATTGATGCAGATATTCGTAATTCAGTCATGTCGGGAGTTTTTAAAACACGTGACAAAATTACAGGTTTAACAGATTATTTAGCTGGTGCAGCTGATTTATCAAACGGTTTATGTGATACAAATGTTGAAAATTTATTTGTGATTGAAGCAGGGCAGATTTCGCCCAACCCAACTGCACTTCTTCAAAGTAAGAACTTTGGGATGATGATTGATATTTTACGAAATCATTATGATTATATTATCATCGATACTCCTCCTATTGGAATTGTGATTGATGCAGCCATCATTGCTCAAAAATGTGATGCTAGTGCGTTAGTGGTTGAATCAGGAAATGTAAAACGTAAAGCTTTACAAAAAGCTAAAGGGCAACTAGAGCAAACAGGCACTCCATTCTTGGGAGTTATTTTAAATAAGTATGATACACAGTTAGAAAAGTACGGTTCTTATGGTAATTATGGAGACTATGGGAACTATGGCAAGAAATAAAGTTCAGTAAATTTAGGAGTAGGGATGTTTGAAAATAGAAAAGAATTTCAAAAAATAGAGATTGTATTGACACAACTACTTTCTGTTGTCACTATTTCTACAATTATGAATTTAGTCTTGAATTCAAAACTAACAAGTAAAGACATCATCATACTAGTATTGCTGCATATCGTTGCTTTTTATATCAGTAATTATGGTTACCACTTTTTCAAACGCGGTTATTTGATTGAGTTTACAGAAACGATAAAATACAGTGCCTTATATACTGTTATGATTACTTTCTTTTCATTTATGTCAAAAGGTAGCTTTTTACTAACTCAGAAAGGTCTTATTCTTTTTATTCTTTTAAATGCTGTTTGTATTTATTGTATCAATTTGTTGATTAAACAATATTATCTGCTAGTGCATCCGAGACTAAAAAGTAGTAAGAAAGTACTAGTTATTACTGTTTCAAGCCGCTTGGATAGAATTTTGCAGAAGTTAACGCAAACTTGCTCATTTAATGATTGCATCGCTGCTGTCTCTGTATTTGATAATTCCTATTATCAGCATCCCACCTTTGATGTTGTTCCGAGAGAACATCTCATTGAATTTGCGACTCGTTCCGTTGTTGATGAAGTCTTTATTAGTTTGCCAAGTGATTACTATTCCATTGAGGATTTGGTTATTCAGTTTGAGAATATGGGAATCACAGTTAATGTGAATATTAACGCCTTAGATTTTCAAATTGGTGAGAAGAGGCTTCAAGAGATTGCTGGTTTTAGCGTAGTCACTTTCTCAACAAATTTCTACAATTATAGTCATATTGTTGCCAAACGAATTTTAGATATTATTGGCTCTTTCTTTGGACTTTTGCTTTGTGGTATTGCAGCGATTTTCTTAGTGCCAATGATTCGTAAAGATGGTGGACCAGCTATTTTTGTTCAGGAACGTGTTGGGAAAAACGGTCGGATCTTTAAATTTTACAAATTCCGCTCTATGTACATAGATGCCGAAGAACGTAAGAAAGAACTGATGGCACATAATACCATGAGTGGCGGGATGTTTAAAATGGATGATGATCCTCGGATTACTCCAATTGGGAAATTCATTCGAAAAACAAGCTTGGATGAATTACCACAATTTTAT
Organism: Streptococcus sp. HMSC034B05; assembly: GCF_001809055.1. NCBI lineage: Bacteria > Bacillati > Bacillota > Bacilli > Lactobacillales > Streptococcaceae > Streptococcus > Streptococcus sp. HMSC034B05. Next base: position 153,452 of record NZ_KV795627.1, read on the forward strand.
AATGTTCTTAAAGGAGATATGAGTCTTGTGGGAACGCGCCCACCAACCAAAGATGAATATGAGCACTATACTCCCGAACAAAAACGGCGTTTGAGTTTCAAACCAGGTATCACTGGTCTGTGGCAAATTAGTGGTCGCAGCAGTATTACTGATTTTGACGAAGTTGTCAAATTAGATGTCGCTTATATTGACGGTTGGACCATTTGGTCAGACATCAAAATCTTACTCAAAACAATTAAAGTTGTGCTAATGAAAGACGGAGCGAAGTAGTCTTACTTCCTCTTCTCTATTTTTGATGAAAGAAAAATGATAAAAACAGTTTATATTATTGGTTCTAAAGGAATTCCGGCTAAATATGGTGGATTTGAAACCTTTGTAGAGAAATTAACAGAATTTCAAAACAGTAAAAATATTCAATATTATGTTGCTTGCATGAGGGAAAATTCAGCAAAGTCTGGCATTACAGAAGATTTTTTTGAGCATAATGGAGCAATTTGTTTCAATATTGATGTTCCAAACATTGGTCCAGCTCGCGCCATTTCCTATGATATTGCTGCTCTAAATAAGGCGATTGAAATAGCAAAAACGAACAGGGACGAAGCACCGATATTTTATATTTTAGCCTGCCGAATTGGTCCGTTTATTTCAAGTATAAAAAGAAAAATCAAAGCTCTTGGAGGAACTCTGATGGTTAATCCGGACGGGCACGAATGGCTACGAGCTAAGTGGAGCTTGCCTGTTCGGAAATATTGGAAATACTCTGAGCGATTGATGGTGAAACATGCAGATCTATTAATTTGTGATAGTAAAAATATTGAAAAATATATTCACAAAGACTATAATCGTTATCAACCCAAGACAACTTATATTGCGTATGGAACGGATATAACCAAATCGCAATTAACGTCTTTAGATGAAAAAGTTCGTTCTTGGTATGATAAAAAAAATGTTCGAGAGAATGAATATTATCTTGTAGTTGGACGTTTTGTCCCTGAAAATAATTACGAAGCCATGATTCGTGGTTTCATGAGGTCTCACTCCAAAAAAGATCTTGTTTTGATTACCAATGTTGAGCAGAATAAGTTTTATGAGAAGTTGCGTCAAGAGACGGGTTTTGATAAAGATTCGCGTATCAAGTTTGTCGGAACCGTTTATGATCAAGAATTACTCAAATATATTCGCGAACACGCCTTTGCTTATCTCCATGGTCATGAAGTAGGTGGCACTAATCCATCACTACTCGAAGCTCTTTCTTCCACTAAGTTAAATCTTTTGTTAGATGTTGGATTCAATCGTGAAGTAGGAGCAGATGGCGCGATTTATTGGGATAAAGAACAGTTGGCTCAGATTATTGAAGAAATAGAACTATTGGATGAAAAAGCTATTTCTGAATTGGATAAGAAATCTAGTGAGCGAATTGCTGCAGCTTTTACATGGCAGAAAATTGTGGCAGATTATGAGGAAATATTTAAAGGATAGAAAATGAAACGGATTTTGTATCTGCACGCTGGTGCAGAAATGTATGGTGCAGATAAGGTTCTTTTGGAACTTATCAAGGGTTTGGACTCAAAAGCTTTTGAAGCTCATGTTATCCTACCTAATGATGGTATTTTAGTAAAGGCTTTAAAGCAAGTAGGGGCAAAAGTGAATGTAATTGATTACCCTATTCTTCGTCGAAAGTATTTTAATCCCAAAGGGATATTTGAATATTTCACTTCTTACAATCACTACTCAAAAAAATCGCTGACTATGCTAAAGAAAATAAAATTGATTTGATTCATAATAATACGACTGCAGTCTTAGAGGGCATTTATCTAAAACGCAAACTGAGGATTCCGCTTATTTGGCATGTGCATGAGATTATTGTTAAACCAAAAGCTATATCTGATTTTATTAATATACTGATGGGACGTTATGCGGATAAAGTGATTACAGTTTCAGAGGCTGTTGCAAATCACGTTAAAAAATCTTCTTTTATTAAAGAAGATCAAGTTCAGGTTATATATAATGGAGTAGATAATGCTATTTATCACCCTATGCAAGCAAAACCAATCCGAGAAAAGTTTAAAATCGCTGTTGATGCGACAGTTATAGGCATGGTTGGTCGTGTAAATGCTTGGAAGGGACAAAATGATTTTCTAGATGCAATAATTCCTATTCTTGAGAAAAATCCTAAAGCAGTTGCCTTTATGGCTGGCAGTGCCTTTGAAGGTGAAGAATGGCGCGTGCAAGAGTTGGATGCAAGAATTGCTTCCTTGCCAGTAGCTGAACAAATTAAGCGTATTGACTATTACGCTAATACGAATGAGCTATATAATATGTTTGACATTTTTGTGCTTCCAAGTACCAATCCAGATCCGCTACCAACAGTAGTGCTAGAAGCAATGGCATGTGGAAAGCCGATTGTAGGCTATCGACATGGTGGTGTTTGTGAAATGGTAGAAGAGGATATCAATGGTTTGTTAGCGAAACCAAATGATTCTGAAGCTTTATCTCGACTTATTCAGAATTTAATAGATAACCCAGAAAAAATCAGCGAATTTGGACAAGCTTCGATGAAACGTCAGAAAGAGATGTTTTCTTTGGAGAGCTATGTCAAAAATTTTTCTTATATATATTGAGTTATTGAAAGGGAAAACTGTATGAGAGATGAAAAATTAAAGGCTGACAAATATAGGTGGGGAGACAGAAAATTTTTATGGTACTTACCACAGTACAGATTCCTGTTTTTAAAAAGAAAATGTGAGGCATATAGATTAAATTTCCGATTTTTATTTTATATTTTTCGCTTTCTATATGAAAGATATAAAATCAAATATATGATGGATATTCCAGCAAGAGTAAGAATTGGGAAAGGCCTAAGAATTGAACATATTGGTAATATCGTTATAAATCCTAATGTAATTATTGGAGAAAATGTAACTCTGTTAAATGGTGTTTTAATTGGTTCTCAAAGTAGAGGAGCTAGGGAAGGGACTCCAACTATTGAAAATTCTGTATGGATTGGGACAAATGCTATTGTTGTTGGTAAAATTAATATTGGAAACAATGTATTAATAGCACCAGGGGCATTTGTTAATTTTGATGTACCAGATAATACATAGTATTAGGTAATCCTGGGAAGATAATACCAAAATCTGATGCTACAAAAGGATATATAATAAATTCAATAGATAAATGACTTCTAGAAATTGTGTGTTTGCTTATATAAGTATAAAGTATAGCCATCAGACTGTTATTGATGTAAACGATCTCATAATTTCTTGAATTTTTTATTGAGACTATTTGAATGATAATGAAAGCCTAGTTGCTAAATATCATTTTTATAGATGATCAGATTATGTTATAATAACATGCTTATTCTATTGAATAAATACAACATGTGAATCTCGATTGTATTTGCAAGGGAGGTAAAATATATGAGGATAGGCCTTAGTGTCATTATACCAGTATATAATGTTGAAAATTATTTAGAACGCTGTATTGAGAGTGTTCTAGTCCAAAATTACAATTCTTATGAAATCATACTTGTTGATGATGGAAGCACGGATTCTTCTCCCATTATTTGTGATAAATATGCTCAAAAATTTAAACATGTTTCAGTAGTTCATAAAAAAAATGGAGGTTTATCAGATGCACGTAATGTTGGAATTCAAAATGCTAAAGGTAAATATGTATTCTTTCTTGATTCAGATGATTGGATTGTGAAGGATATGTTTGCTAATGTAAGTAATGTTCTTGTGACGAATGAATACGATATTTTCCAATTTGGAATGCAGATGTTTAACACTGAACAAGATAAATTAAAAACTCGAATATCTAAAGAATCTCATTTTTCGGGCATAGAAGCATTTAAAAATATGCTAAAATCAAATGAGATTACGAGTTTTTCGACAGATAAATTATACAAGCGAGAATTATTTTTATTAAATAAGATTGAGTTTCCTAAAGGAGCTTATTATGAAGACTTGGGTACAATATATAAATTATTATTAGCTTCTGAAAAAATTTGTTCAAGCAATCAAATATATTATTGCTATTTCATGAGAAATGAAGCAGCAATCACAAAAAGCTGGTCATTGAATAAATTTAGTGATATGTACCACTTTTATAATGAAATTTTTAAAGCTGCATCTAAAATATTGACTGATAGCCTGATGCTTGTCAAAGCTTATTATAATAATGGCTTAGTTTATTTATTAATGAAATTATATGAAGAAGGGCAAGAAAACACAGATATTTATAGCACGATACTTAAGGAGTTGAGTAAAAATAAAATACCACCTAATTATTTATCCGGTTACTCAAATCATATGAAGTATATATTGTATCGAGTTAATTTTTTGAAAATAATTGCAAAACTAAAAGTGAAATTAGGCAAGAATAGGTAAGATGAATTCGAGAAAAACATTAATATTATTTGAACAGATTGAAACCTTTGAACAATTTTTGGCTCGTAATATTATACTGAAGAATGTAGAGGTATCAACACCTTATAAGGAAGTATCAAATATTGTTATGCACAATATTAGAGCAGTCTCTAAGCGTTTACCAGTAAATTTTGTTCATGAGTTGTGGCTGGAAAGATGGTCAAAGGCTCTATCAGAATATGATAACATCATTATATTTGATAACGCTATCACACCTAAGCTTTTGGAATATATAAAGAGTCATTTGACGACAGATACCAAACTAAAAATATGGTTATGGAATATTCCTAATGAACATATAGATTATCTCACTAAAAATTATGATGTCTATTGTTTTGATAAGACGTACTCTGAGAAATATCATCTAAAATTTATCGATCAGTTCTATATTTTAGATACTGTCCAAGAGCAAGAATCAGTTAATAATTCTCAGGTGGACTTTTATTTTGTAGGTGCAGATAAAGGACGATTGTCAAGAATTGAGACTTTAGCTAAAACGATTGAAGATAGTGGCTATAGTTACCATTTTGATGTTATGAGTGAGACATCAAAATCTCAATTTCAAGGAATTCATTTTTTAGATGAGTTTTTGACCTATAATGATGTTATTAAAAATATTCAAGCTTCAAATGTTATTGTAGAATTAAATAAGGATGGTCAAGACGGCTTAACCCTTCGATCTCTAGAATCAATTTTTTATAATAAAAAGCTAATAACGAATAATATAAATATTGTGAATTATGATTTTTATCATCCAAATAATATTTTAGTTTGGGATGAGAATGAAGACAGTGATTTAAAAGATTTTATGGATAAGCCATACATACCACTAGAAGAAAAAATTATCAAGAAATATTCATTTAGTCAATGGTTAAAGAAAATCACGGAGTAGAAAATGAAATTAACATTCTGTTTACCAGAAATAAGCACATTTCCAACAGGTGGTTATAAGATTATTTTTGAATATGCAAATAGACTGAGTGATAGGGGGCATGATGTGTCTCTTGTCTTCTTAACCCATAACGTACTGAATCGTGTTACGAAGAATAAAAAAATAAAATCTATTGTAGGGAATCTACGTGGCAGAAATGAGCCGTCTTGGTTTAACTTGAGGTCAAATATTAAGAAAATAACAACACCTTATCTGGATGGAAGAGAGTTTCCAGAAGCGGATTTTATCTTTGCGACAGCGGTATCAACAGCTGAAATTGTAAAAAGTCTTCCTTTGAGGTATGGAAAAAAATGTTATTTTATCCAAGATTTTGAAACTTGGATTTTACCAGAGGATAAAGTTATTGAAAGTTATAATTATGGTTTTCTAAACTTTACAGTCTCTAACTGGCTAAATGATATTGTTAAGTCTCATACAGAAGATTCAGTATTTTGTTTACCTAATCCAATTGATACGGAAGTTTTTCGAATAATAAATCCTGTAGAGGAACGGAATCCATTTCACTTAGCTATGCTTTATCATGAGGGAGAGCATAAAGGAATTTCTTATGCTATTAAAGCCATTGATATTGTTAAAGATAAGTACCCAAATATCGGTGTTAATGTTTTCGGTGTTCCTGATAGACCGTCATTTTTGCCAGATTATTATAACTATACTCAAAAGGCAACGCAAGATCAACTACAGGAATTATATAATGACACCGCCATTTTTGTATGTGCAACAATTGACGAAGGGTTTGGGTTAACAGGAGCTGAGAGCATGGCTTGTGGATGTGCATTAGCTTCTACAAGTTACAGTGGAGTATTTGAATATGCTGTGAATGGAGAAAATGCTCTTCTGTCACCGGTTAAGGATAGTCAAGCTCTTGCGGATAATATTATCAAACTAATAAATGACTCTGCTCTTAGGTTTAGAATAGCTAAAGAAGGTGGTAAAAATATTCGTCAAAGATCCTGGGAAAAAGCAATTGATTATCTCGAATTAATACTAGAAAGGGCTTCTCAACTTTGAGTTGAAGGAGGAATGGTATGGTTAAGTTAAATAACTTAGTACAATATGTTTTTTATCTAGCTACATCTTTGGCGTTGCTTGCTAATACAAATATTACATTTTTAATTCATAATAGAAATCTCAATATAGTCTTTCTTGTGTTAATGTTTGTTGTATATGTTTACTATGCAAAATCAAGATTATTTACTAAGGATATGTTATTTTCAACTATATTTTTAGTGATTTACTTTGCTTTCTTCTTAGTTTTTCGAATTCAATTAACTATTAATTGGAGTCTAATTTTTTTCTTATTTTTTACACCTCTTATTAGTTCAAATGACATACATTTTGTCAGAAATCTATTAATCATAAAAATTGCATTAATTTCCATGGTCATCCTTGCTTGCTTGATGGGAATGATACCAGATACAGTGACATATAAGATAGGCGAAGAGGCCCATTCTCTAGGCTTCTTTCATCCCAATACTCTAGGTGTTACTGGATTATCCATTTTATATGACTTGTACATATTAAGTAAGACTAAAAGAACTATATTTTATGCTCTAATAACTGTGGTTGCAGTAGTAATACTATATCGTATTACTTATTCTAGAACATCTCTGATGATTATGCTTACTATTCTCATCATTTTTATCTTTAGAGATTGGTTATCTAAAAAAATAGTGTCTAGAGTCTGTTTTGTACTACTGACAATGTTAATTATCTTGGTAGGGTTATTTGATTCTGTATTTTATACTACTAGTAATCAAATTTATGTTTTTATAGATAAATTTTTGACAAATAGACTATACTTAGGTAATTTATACATCAATAGATATGGTTTTACTTTACTACCTAAGCAAACTCCAAATATTATTCCAGCTGGCTGGTGGAGCTCTGATCAATTGTTTAATGACAACACTTATTTAAAGTTTGCTTTAACACAGGGCACAATATTAACTGCAGTATTGATTTTATATATTTTATATAATGTTTTTTCAAAGAAGTATAACCTGTATCGGGCGTTATTGATGACAACAGCTTTTATTTACCTTATCATTGAAGCGCAAGATTTTAATGTCTTCTTATTCACTCCTTTGTTATTTAACTTGATGGCAGAGAGTGATGATACTGGAAGTTTAGAATGAGATACAATGAGAAAGGATTGAATATGAAGACAATTAAAAATTATTTATATAGCTCCCTATACCAACTATTTTTAATCATTGTCCCTTTTGTAACCATTCCCTATGTATCTAGGGTTTTGGGAGCGGAACTTATTGGGATAAATTCCTATACAAATACCATTCTGAGCTATTTTGTTTTATTGGCAAATTTAGGAATTTTGATGTATGGAAATAGGACAGTAGCCTATTACAGAGATTCTATTGAACATCGTAGCAAAAAATTCTGGGAAATTATATCGCTAAAGTTAATTGTATCTGCTATTGTCTATTTTTTATTTCTTATTTTTGTATTCTTTTATCCCAATTATCGGTTGATTTTTATGATCCAATCTGTTCAAATCATTGCGACAGCTTTAGATATCTCATGGCTGTTTGATGGGATGGAAGATTTTAAGCGAACAGTAGTTAGAAATTTTCTTGTTAAACTAACTTCTGTTATACTTATTTTTACTTTTGTTCGATCAGCAGAAGATTTTGATAAGTATGTATGGATTACAGTAGGAGCTACTTTGATAGGAAATTTGACTTTATGGACTTACTTACACCATTATGTTGTTCGTATCCCTATAAAAGGATTAAAATTAAAGGAACATTTTAATCCAATCATAAGTTTATTTATTCCACAAATAGCTTCGACGATTTTTGTATCTATTAACAAGATCATGTTGGGTAACTTGTCCACAATGTCACAAACGGGGTATTTTGAAAATGCAGATAAAGTTGTAAGAGTTCTTTTAGCCTTAGTGGCGTCAGTTGGAGTTGTTATTTTTCCTAAAGTAGCAAATGCTTATAAAAACAATGACAAAGAGCGAGTTTTGAAACTGACTTATTTGACTTTTGATGCAGTAAATATTATTGCTATTCCAATGGTAGTAGGTATTATTTCTATTAGTACAATATTTTCTACAATCTTTTTTGGGACAGAATTTGCTGGAATAGATACAGTTCTATCTATTTTAGTATTGGAGCTAATCTTCATGGGATACTCATCTGTCTTGGGGAGTCAATATTTAATTGCAACAGGCCAGTCTAGATATTTAAGTATCGCTGTCCTTGGAGGAATAGTTTCTACAGCAGTAGCTTCAATCTTACTGATTCCAATTTACGGAGCGGTAGGTGGAGCTATCTCATCTGTTATTGGGGAAGCTTCTATCATGATTGTTGAAATTTGGTTATTGAGGCAACAAATTAACTTATTAGAATTGTGTAAGGACATACAAAAATATTTTATAGCAAGTTTTATGATGTATGTCGCTATTGTATTAATTAGTAAATTTTCTTTATCAATTTATCTTGCATTGATATCTCGTATTGTAGGGGGGGGAGTAACATACGTAGTTGGTTTATTATTATTAAAGCCACGTTTAATTAAAACACTAATATCTAACTACCTGAATTAATCTCTTATTTTTTATTTAGATGAGAGAAATGAAATTTCTCCCATCTCTCTGTAATATTTAAAACGGATAACAGCCGGCATAGGCAGTTGTTTCCAAAAGTTATAATTGATGGTATCATCAAAATAGTTAAGTAGGATACAAACCAGATTTCCGTGTGAGCTAATGATAATGTGTTCGTTTTGATGCAGTTTTTCTAAGTCTTGTAGAAAAGATAGGACTCGTTTTTGAGCTGTGAGATTGGATTCACCGCCCGGTAGAGAAATAGCAGGATTTTTCCAAAGTTGTTTCAGAGTAGCTTCAAATGCTTGGTCGGAAATACTTTGACTGCTTAATTTTCGTTCAATCAGGCGTTTGTCCAGCTGAATAGAAAGTCCCAATGTTTGAGCCAAAGGCTCAACGGTTTCAATTGCCCGCTTGTAGGGGCTGGAATAAATAGCAGAAATAGGTTTGCTTTCTAACATGTTTAATTGCGAAAGAGAAGCTTGTCCTTTTTGTGATAAAGGACGATTCCATTCGTCGGGGCTATAAATAGAATGTGCATGGCGGATTAAGTAATATGTGTTTTTCATAAATAATATTGTATCAAAAAAGAAATGTTGTTGATAGTTCATCATTTTTTTAACATAATGAAATAATAACTCCTATTTAAGAAAAATTTTAACTTTTCCTTACGGATGGTTAATAGGGGCTTGGTATACTTTAGTCAACCATTAAAAATAAATTAAAGGAGTAATAATATGGTTGCCAAAAATCATCGTCCAAATCATGAAAGATATACCAAATGGTCTATTCGCCGCCTGAGTGTGGGTGTAGCTTCGGTTGTTGTGGCAAGCGGATTCTTTATTCTCATTAGTAATCCTGTAAATGCACAAGTTGGTTCGCAAAACAAGGTGGTGACAACAACCCCTTCAAATAGTTCGACAGACTTGCAAAAGCCGATAGTAGATGCTAATACAAAGCAAACTGAAAAAGCAACGGCTGGAAAGCAAGCAACGCCAGATACAACGAAGCCTTCACAAGAATTAGCTGGAAAAACAAATCAAGCACCAGATAAGAAAGTTCAAGAAAAGCAAGAAGTTACAAAAGAAAACAAGGTTGGCAAAACGATTGCAGAGGCTGCTAAGGAAATTCAAAAAGCAACCGAAAAAGTAGTAAAAGAAGCTACTTCAAAGGAAGAGAAGGATTCTTCATTGGATCAAGCGAAAAAATCAGTTTTAGATAATATTAAAAGTGATATCAATGTTCCTGCCTCTTACCTTGATAATGCTACTTATCCAGGACCTTTTACAGCAGGTGTGAACCAAGTAATTCCGTATGAACTTTTTGGTGGAGATGGGATGTTAACACGTCTTCTACTCAAATCCTCAAATGGAGCACCATGGTCAGATAATGGCACAGCAAATCATGCAGGCTTGCCTCCTTTTGCTAACATTCCGAAGGGTAAGTATTTTTATCAGGTATCACTTGGAGGAAATGCAGCAGGCAAGCAAAATAAAGAATTGTTGGATCAATTGAAAGCGAACGGTACACAAAGTTACACCGCTACCGTAACAGTTTATGGTTCAAAAGATGGTAAAGTTGACTTGAGCAATGTGATTGCGACTCGTCAAGTGACGATTAACCTTAATAGTTTGAAATCTAAAGCAGATCCTTCATTAGAACAAGCGAAGAAATCTATTTCAGAAAATATTAAAGAAAGTACGGATGTCCCAGCGTCCTTCTTACAAAATGCGAACCATCCTGGTCCATTTACAGCTGGTGTGAATGAAGTGATTCCGTATGAACTCTTTGGTGGAGATGGGATGCTAACGCGTCTTCTACTCAAATCATCAAATGGAGCGCCATGGTCTGATAATGGCACAGCGAATCATGCAGGCTTGCTTCCGTTTGCAGGCATTCCAAAAGGCCAATATTTCTACCAAGTTTCATTGGATGGCAATGCAGCAGGCAAACAAGGTAGGGCACTTTTAGACCAACTGAAGGCCAACGGCACTCATACTTACACTGCGACTGTTAAGGTTTACGGTGCAACCAAAGATGGCAAGGCTGATTTGAACAATGTGATTGCGACTCGTCAAGTAAAATTGAACTTAAATGGCACAACAACAGCGGACCAAATTAAGAAATCCGTCTTAGAAAACATTAAAGAAAGTACAGATGTTCCAGCTTCCTTCTTACAGAATGCGAACCATCCTGGTCCATTTACAGCTGGTGTGAATGAAGTGATTCCGTATGAACTCTTTGGTGGTGATGGCATGTTGACTCGTCTTCTGCTCAAATCATCAAACGGAGCACCATGGTCAGATAATGGCTCAGCGAATCATCCAGGTCTATTGCCACTAGCAGGCTTAGGCAAAGGCCAATATTTCTACCAAGTTTCATTGGACGGTAATGCTGCAGGCAAACAAGGCAAAGCACTTTTAGATCAACTAAAAGCCAACGGCACTCATACTTATACTGCAACTGTTAAAGTTTACGGTGCAAAAGATGGCAAGGCTGATTTGAACAATGTGATTG
>NZ_KV795627.1:165027-195062 GCF_001809055.1 Streptococcus sp. HMSC034B05
AAGTAAAATTGAACTTAAATGGCACAACAACAGCAGATCAAATCAAGAAATCTGTTTCAGAAAATATCAAAGATAAGATTGATGTTCCAGCAAGCTACTTAAAAAATGCAGTCTTTCCTGGACCATTTACAGCCGGTGTCAATCAAGTGATCCCGTATGAACTCTTTGGTGGTGATGGCATGTTGACTCGTCTTCTGCTCAAATCCTCAAATGGAGCACCATGGTCTGATAACGGCAAAGCAAAGCATCCAGGTCTATTGCCACTAGCAGGCTTAGGCAAAGGCCAATATTTCTACCAAGTTTCATTAGACGGTAATGCTGCAGGTAAACAAGACAAAGCTCTGTTAGAACAGTTAAAAGCTAATGGAACACATTCGTATAAAGCAACTGTCACAGTTTATGGTGCAAAAGATGGCAAAGCTGACTTAAGCAATGTCATTGCAACCAAATCTGTCACAATTAACCTAAAAGGTGAAAAGAAAGCAGAAGCTAAGCCAGAAAAATCACAACCAGGTCAAAATGGTCAAACACAAGACCAGGGCAAAAAAGCAGAACATAATGGAAACGAGCATTCAAATAAAGGCGGAACACCTTCTGCGACATCTTCAAAAGGTGGACAAGCTAGGGCAAGTAAAAAATCGCTTCCTAATACAGGTCAAAAATCTTCTCTTGGTTTGACAGTTCTAGGGCTTCTTGGATTAAGCTCAGCAGCTATTCTAGCACTTGTCGGAATGAAACGCAGAGAAAAGAAATAAGCCTCGCACTTTGTGAGCGATAATGCTTGAATCAAGTATAGGAATAGTGTTATACTTTTTCATGGTATAACACTATTTTTCACAGTAGAGGTAAGGATATGACAAAGAGAATTTTGTTAGTAGATGATGAAGTAGAGATTACCGAGATTAACAAGCGTTATTTAACACAGGCAGGTTATGAAGTCAATGTGGCGCATGATGGACAAGAAGCTTTAGAGTTGTTTCAGAAATATTCAATTGATTTGATAATTACAGATATTATGATGCCTAATATGGATGGCTATGATCTGATTGGGGAAGTACAATATCTTGCTCCAGACCAGCCTTTCCTTTTTATCACGGCTAAAACATCTGAGCCAGATAAGATTTATTCTCTCAGTATGGGTGCGGATGATTTTATTACCAAGCCTTTTAGTCCGCGGGAATTGGTTTTACGAGTCAATAATATCCTACGTCGCATTCACCGTAGTGCGGGAGCAGATGAAAAACTCCAACTAGGAGATTTAGAGATAAATTATGAAACACGCAAAGTGACAGTTCACGGACAACCATTGATAATGACCCTTAAATCGTTTGAACTACTATGGATTCTTGCTAGTAATCCTCAGCGTGTATTTTCAAAGACAGAATTATACGAAAAAGTTTGGCGAGAAGATTTTGTGGATGACACCAATACGCTAAACGTACACATTCATGCTCTGCGGCAGGATTTAGCTAAGTTCAGTACTGAAAAAACGCCCACGATTAAGACCGTCTGGGGCTTAGGGTATAAGATAGAGGTTTAAAATGAAATTAAAACACTTTATTATTGTGGGATACCTCATTTCCACAACGATCACGGTTGTTGCAATCATCTGGTCTGTCAACACCATGCTGATTTCAAAAAGTGATATTTATTTTATTATTGGTATTAGCATTCTGGCTAGTATTACAGGGGCATTGGTTAGCCTTTTGCTGTTGAGCCGTGTCTTTCTCTCTTTGGATAAATTAAAACAGCTCATAAAAGGAATTTCTGACAAGAAGTTTGCAACAGTAAATGATATAAAAAATCCAACTGAATTTAAAGAGCTGGCAGATGCCTTTAATAATATGTCAAGAAACTTGCAAAGTACCTTTACTTCGTTGGAAGAAAGTGAGAAGGAAAAGGGTTTGATGATTGCACAACTATCGCATGATATCAAGACTCCTTTAACTTCCATTCAGGCAAGCGTGGAAGGAATGCTAGACGGTGTGATTGCAGCAGATGAGCAGCGACATTATCTAAAAACCATCAGTCGCCAGACTGATCGCTTGAATAAACTAGTGGAAGAATTGAGTTTCATTACCCTGAATACAATGAATCAGCCAAATGCGCCGCTTGAAAAAGAAGAGATTTTTCTGGATAAGCTACTGATTGATATTATGTCAGAATTTCAGCTGGCCATTGATAAAGAGGAGAGAGATATTCAAATTTCTGTGCAGCCAGCATCGGCAAAGATTATTAGCAACTATGACAAGTTATCACGAATTATTCTCAATCTTGTCAGCAATGCCTTTAAGTATTCAGAGGCAGGAACAAAGTTAAGTATTGATGCAGTTGTCGAAAGTCAGTGTTTGACTGTCAGTGTTACGGATGAAGGACAGGGCATCAAACCAGAAGATTTAGACAAGATTTTCAGGCGCCTTTATCGAGTGGAAAGCTCGCGCAATATGAAAACAGGCGGGCACGGTCTAGGGCTCTATATCGCACGTGAATTGGCACGCCAATTGGGTGGTGATATTTTCGTGAAAAGTGAGTATGGACAAGGTAGTAGTTTTTCGCTTGTATTAGATTTATAAAATGAAAGTGAGATAGACTAGAAAAATGAACATTTCCTGTTTATCTCACTCTTTGTTTTTATTAGTTTGTTTGTTGCTCAGCTAGAATGACTTCAAAGAGAAGATTTCCAACTAAATTGAACATTAAACGCGAACGCAATTTTTCGCGTTTTTTTGGTGCATCATAGACAAAAATCATGTGATCGCTGATTTTAGCGAGAAGATGGTTTCCTAAAGTGGTGATTGTAAGAACAGTTGCCCCTTGTTCTTTTGCCTGTAAGATACTGTGGTTGACGTCTTTATTGCTGCCACCGAGTGAAAAGACGATAATCACATCTTTTGGTGTAGCAATGTCTTTAATCCGGTCAATGCTGTATTGCTCAAAGTAATCATTGGACCAAATATTGATAAGTTTGAGTTTTCGGTTAAAATCGCTCATAGGCATGTAACTAGATCCTACTCCGATGCAGAAGATCCTTCTAGCTGAAAGAATTTTAGCTGCAAAAATCTGAAAATCTTGTTCAGACAAGATGGATACGGTGTGTTCAAATTCGACTTGTACCTGTTCTTTTAATTGCTCAAAAGAAGTTCGTTCAGACTTGGCTTGCTCTTTTTTTAGTTCTTTTGATAAGCGTAAATCATAGCGTAATTCATTATAAGTTTGATAGCCTAATTTTTTACAAGCACGAATGACAGTGGAAGAGGAAATAAAAAGTTCGTTTGCAATGGTCTTTAATGTGATTGTCTCTACTTCTTTCTGACGCATGAGGTAGTCAATGACTTCCTGCTCATTTACAGACAATCGATCATAGTGTTGTTTTAAATTTTTTAGAAACATAAAGCCTCTTTTCTAAAACCTTGTTTTTAGAAAAACGTTTTCTACTTAGTAAAATTTTACCGAAATAGTCAAAATTATGCAAGATAGAAACTTCTTTCTAAAAAAACGTTTTCGCGTTTATTTTTGTTAAAATGAAAACAGAAAAATACAAGGAGCAAAAAAATGAAAGAGAAGAATAAATTTATCTCTGCCTTTGAGCAATTTGGACGCTCATTCTTACTCCCTGTTTCGGTATTGCCCGGCGCAGGGATTATTCAAGGTATTGGTACAGCTTTTACCAATGAAAACACACTCAAGATGTTCCCATTTTTGAACAATGCAGTTTTTCAATTTGTCATGAAATTTTTCATTGCGCTTGGTGGTACAGCTTTTAGCAACTTACCTGTTATTTTTGCAGTCGGAGTTTCAGTTGGTCTTGCAAAACGGGAAAAAGGGTCGGCAGCTTTATCTGGTTTGTTAGGTTTTCTTGTTTTGCACAATGTTTTGAATTTCTTGTTGAAAATCAGTGGAAGGCTAGTCAATACTGCTAACTTATCAAGCGGTGCAGCTAAGCTAGCTTTATCAAATGCCATGCAGACAAAGGTTCTAGGAATTCAAACCATGGACCTCAGTGTGTTTGGAGGGATTATCGTTGGGGTTTCTGTTTACTTCATTCACAAGTGGGCTGTGAAGCAAGAATTGCCAACTATGATTGGCTTCTTCAGTGGACCACGTTTTGTACCAATTGTCACTATGGTGGCTATGTCCTTTGTGGCTATCGCAATTTTCTTTATTTGGCCGACTATTCAAGCAGGCATTAGCGCAGTGTCTATCCTCGTTTTGAAGTCAGGTCCGATTGGTACTTTCTTATATGGATTGATTGAGCGGGCTCTCTTGCCGTTTGGTTTGCACCATGGTCTCAACTGGCCGGTTCGTACGACAGAGCTTGGTGGCTCATGGACAATTGGTGGTAACCATGTCGTCGGTACGGTCAATGCCTACCTTGCTTCTTTAGCGGATTCTTCGATCAAGTCTATTGACCCATCTATTACGCGCTTCAATGGTGGTAAATTTGTTTACTTCATGTTTGGTCTTTCTGGGGCTGCTTATGCTATGTACAAGACTGCTTCTCCAGAAAAACGTAAAGTAGCAGGTTCGCTTCTCTTTGCAGCAGCTGGAACTTCATTCTTGACTGGTATTACAGAGCCAATCGAATTTACTTTCCTTTTTGTGGCACCAATGCTTTACGCTGTGCACGCTGTTTTGGCAGGTTCTGCTTTGTTTGTTATGCACATGCTGGGTGCTGGTGTAGCAACTCCTACTGGACATGGTTTCATTAACCTTGTAATCTATGGTGTGTTGCAAGGACCTAAAACGCACTGGTGGCTCGTTTTCTTAGTAGGTATCCCTTATTTCTTCCTTTATTACTATGTCTTTAAATTTATGATTTTGAAATTCAACTTTAAGACTCCAGGTCGAGAAGATACGGATGAAGTCAAGTTGGCAAGTAAGCAAGAAGCGCGTGGTAAATATGGCTTGAAGATTCAAAATGTCGGTCAAGCAGCTCCACAGGATACAGCACCTACTCCAGAAAAATCTGAAGGGAAAGAACTTAGCAAGCAAGAAAAAACGCACCAACAGGCTCTCGGTTTGATTGCAGCCCACGGTGGTCCGGAAAATATTGTTGATGTCAATGCTTGTATCACTCGTTTGCGGATTGATGTCAAGGACAAATCATTAGTGGATAAGGATACGATTGTCAACCAATATGAAGCGCTTGGTTTTGCTGAAAATGGCATGCAAATGCAATCTATCTATGGCGCTTATGCCAATGTTCTCAAAATGGAAATCCAAGACATTCTAGGTTTAGAGGAATAGCCATGGCACATAAGATTTTATGTGTAACAGATTTAGACGGAACTTTTGTGAAAAATTCTGTTGATGTTAATTCAGTAGACTGGCAAGCTTATCAAAAGTTGACACGTTACAGTGACTTCGCTATTGCTACGGGTCGTTCTGTCAAGGAAATCAACTACATTACGCAACGTAATCAGCTTCATTTAAGCTATGCAATCGGCTTTAATGGCGCCATGATTGCTGAAAATGGGAATATATTATTTTCTCAAAAGTTGGCATCAGTAGATGTACAGGCCTTGTTAGACTACCTCAAAAAAGAAAAACTCGTTTTTGATGCACTTGATGGCGAAGAGAGAATTGGCAACTTTGACCATGAGGACAATCGGCGTTTGTGGAATATGCCCATTCTTTGCTTGGAAAATCCTTATGATTTGGTTCGGCAACGTCAGATTTACAAGTTTAACATTCGTCCAGAAGCAGCGAAAACGTCTGTCTATGTAAAAGAATTAAAAGAACATTTTCCCCACTTAGAAGTCTATCAATCAGGGAGCACTCGCATAGAAGTGACTGCGAAAGATGTTTCAAAAGGTAGTGGTTTACAGCTTTTGAAAAAGCATTATCAACTAGTTGTGGCATTTGGCGACTCTGGAAATGACATTTCGATGTTTGAAAAATCCGATATTTCCTATTGTATGACACATGCCCCTGCCACTGTCCAGGCAGCTGCTTCCTATGTTGTCGACAGCTTTGCAGATGCTATCAAGCATTTGGAGAAGTTATTGTATCAAAATAGTATAAAGGCTTAAGAAAATTCTCTTAGGCTTTTTAGATATTGCTATTATTCTTAATCAGAAAATTTCTTTGGTTTCATGGTATAATAAATAATATGGAAAATAAGAATAAATTACTGTTAATTGATGGCTCTTCTGTAGCTTATCGTGCTTTTTTCGCACTTTACAATCAAATTGATCGATTCAAGAGTCCGTCCGGACTTCATACCAATGCTATTTATGGCTTTCACCTTATGCTCAATCATTTAATGGAGCGGGTGCAGCCGACTCATATCTTGGTGGCATTTGATGCGGGGAAGACCACCTTTCGGACAGAGATGTATGCTGATTACAAAGGTGGTCGAGCTAAAACGCCGGAGGAATTTCGTGAGCAGCTTCCTTTTATCCGAGAAATGCTGGATAAGTTAGGTATTCGCTATTACGACTTGGATCAGTATGAAGCTGATGATATTATTGGAACTCTGGATAAAATGGCTGAAAACACGCCTGTACCCTACGATGTGACGATCGTGAGTGGAGACAAGGATCTAATCCAGCTGACCGATGACAATACAATTGTGGAAATTTCCAAAAAGGGTGTGGCAGAATTTGAGGAATTTACACCAGCCTATCTAATGGAAAAAATGGGAATTACACCAGCCCAGTTCATTGATCTCAAAGCTCTTATGGGCGATTCCTCAGATAATATACCTGGCGTGACTAAAATCGGCGAAAAAATAGGGCTCAAGCTTCTTTTGGAATATGGTTCTCTGGAAGGCATTTATAACAGCATTGACCAAATGAAGCAGTCTAAGATGAAGGAAAATCTCATCAATGATAAGGACATTGCTTTCTTATCTAGAACACTTGCCACCATTGATACCCAAGCCCCAATCGAAATTGGTTTGGAAGATATCCTCTATCAAGGTCCGAATATCAAACAATTAAGCAGATTCTATGATGAAATGGGTTTTAAACAATTTAAGCAAGCGCTAGAAGCGGAAGTAGAGCCAGAAGAGGCGGCTGACATTGCTTTTGAGGAAGTGACGGAGGTCCGTCCAGAAATGCTCAGTAAAGATGATTTTTTCTACTTTGAAATGTTGGGGGACAATTACCACATAGACGAGATGGTGGGCTTTGCGTGGGGAAATGCACAGCAGATTTATGCCAGTCAGGACATCAACCTTTTGCAGCAACCAGCTTTCAAAGAATTTCTGGGAAACACAGCCCTCAAGGTTTATGATTTTAAACGCTCCAAGGTCTTACTCAGTCGCTTAGGTATTGAGCTTTCGCAACCATCGTTTGACAGCCGTTTAGCTAAGTATCTTCTTTCAACCGTTGATAACAATGAAATCGTAACAATTGCTGGTCTTTATGGCAAGACCAAACTCGCCGAAGATGAGGCGGTTTATGGGAAAGGCGCTAAGCGGGCACTGCCTGAAAAAGCTATTTTATTGAGCCATTTAGCCAGAAAAGTCACAGTTCTCATTGAAACGGAAAAGCCTATGACAGACTTGCTGTGCCAGCATGACCAGCTAAATCTGCTGTATGAAATGGAGCAACCTTTAGCCTTTGTGCTGGCTAAAATGGAAATTGCTGGTATCAAGGTAGAACGCGAAACATTGCAAACCATGCAGATTGAAAACGAGAGAATTCTGACTCGACTAACTCAGGAAATTTATGACTTAGCAGGGGAAGAGTTTAATATCAATTCGCCTAAACAGTTGGGAGGCATTCTCTTTGAAAAACTGGGTCTGCCAACATCTTTCACTAAGAAAACCAAAACGGGCTACTCTACGGCAGTAGATGTATTGGAACGTTTGGCACCGATTGCACCGATTGTGGAGAAGATTTTGGACTATCGGCAAATTGCTAAAATTCAATCAACCTATGTTATGGGGCTACAGGATTGGATTTTAGCAGATGGAAAGATTCATACTCGCTATCTTCAAGATTTGACTCAAACAGGACGGCTATCAAGTGTGGATCCCAATCTGCAAAATATTCCAATTCGTTTGGAGCAAGGACGCTTAATTCGGAAAGCTTTTGTGCCAGAGTGGGAGGACAGTGTTTTACTTAGCTCTGATTATTCGCAAATTGAGCTGCGGGTTTTGGCACATATTTCAGGTGATGAACATCTGATTGAGGCTTTCAGACACGGGGCAGATATTCACACTTCGACAGCCATGCGGGTTTTTAATATCGAAAGACCAGAAGATGTGACACCAAATGACCGCCGCAATGCCAAAGCTGTCAACTTTGGTGTTGTTTACGGAATTTCTGACTTTGGACTTGCCAACAATCTGGGTATTAGTCGTAAGGAAGCGAAGTCCTATATTGATACTTATTTTGAGCGCTATCCGGGTATCAAGAATTATATGGAAAATGTAGTGCGAGAGGCACGAGACAAGGGCTATGTAGAAACTCTCTTTCACCGTCGTCGGGAGATCCCAGATATCAATTCTCGTAACTTCAATGTCCGAGGATTTGCAGAACGGACAGCTATCAACTCACCGATTCAAGGATCGGCTGCAGATATTCTCAAAATTGCGATGATTCGTTTAGATAAGGCCTTGACAGAGGGAGATTTTAAAACCAGAATGCTACTGCAAGTTCATGACGAAATTGTGCTGGAAGTACCCGAAAATGAACTGACCGTTATCAAAACGCTGGTCAAAGACATCATGGAATCTGCCATTGAACTTTCTGTTCCCTTGAAAGCGGACGAAAGCGCAGGCAAGACCTGGTATGAAGCGAAGTAGAATCAAAAGTCCCCCAAAGAGCTATATCATTCTGATTTTTTAGCTGTGTTCAGTTCAGATCAGAAACTTTCAAGGCAAAGACATCAACTTTATAAAATATTTGTGTTTCTGGTTCAAAAAGGGACAGTATGGCTCACGATACATGAAAGATTACGGAGAAAATTTTATGATCTATCATTTCCAAAATCCCAGCGATGGGGTTATCAAACAGTATTTAAAAAATAGCAAGGTGATTGCGGTTGTTGGCTTGTCGGATCGCGAGGAGGCAACTAGCCATCGTGTATCCAAAGAGATGCAAGAGAGAGGCTATCGGATTGTTCCGGTCAATCCTCGAGCAGCCGGCGGTCAGATTTTAGGAGAAACCGTCTATGCCAGTCTAAAGGACATTCCTTTTTCTATTGACATTGTAGATATTTATCGTCGCAGTGAATTTCTGCCAGATGTGGCGCGTGATTTTCTGGAAGCAGATGCTACAATTTTCTGGGCGCAGTTGGGTTTGGAAAATGAAGAGGCGGAGCAGATTCTGCGGGCAGCTGGTCGGGGTGATATTATCATGGATCGCTGTATCAAACGGGAACATACACGTCGGATTTTAGGAGAATAAATGGCAACATTGGTGATTATCAGAGGTAATTCTGGTTCAGGAAAAACGAGTTTGGCAAAGAAATTGCAAGAATACTATGGTCGAAAGACGCTGCTCATCTCACAAGATATCGTTCGTCGTGATATGCTGAAAGAAAAGGTCAAGCCGGGCAATCTATCAATCTCTTTGACAGAAACGATCGCCCGCTATGGCTATGAGCGAGATTTGTTGGTTATCGTTGAAGGTTTTTATGAAACAGATATTTATGGGCAAATGCTAGAAAAATTGCATACTCTATTTTATCCAAAAGTTCTGTCTTACTATTATGATTTAACGTTTGAAGAGACAGTTCGCCGTCACCAAACGAGGAACAAGAAAGCAGACTTTAGTCCAGCTGATATGAAACGTTGGTGGAAAGAATGTGATTTCTTGGGTTGGGAGGAAGCGATATTTACAGATCAGGTTTCGCTGGAAGATGCTTTTCAAAAAATTTCTAAAAATATCAATTTGTTATAAAAAATTAAGGTTGATTTAAGCTAACTTGGTTATACTATGTTTATCAAATGAAGACCTCCTAACTTTATTTGATAGAAATCCTAAACTTTTTCATAATAATCTCCCTAATAAAAGTCACCCATTGGTGGCTTTTTTCATGTAAAGTTTGCAATAGAACACTTTAGCGGAATCACTTTACGAAAAATGGATACAACTCAAAAGACCTGAACAGTTTGTTCAAGTCTTTTGTTGGATTGCCAATTGTTTCACACAAGAAATTAATAAAAAATTGGAGTCTGATTTTGTTCTTTTAGCACAGCTTCATAGAAAAGAGATTGAGCTGTATAAACGTAAGGATAAACGTAAATGGAAGCAATGCCAAAAGTAATGGCGCTTAGTAAGTACCAACCGATAAAGGTTAAATCAAGAACAAATCGCTTTCCTTTATAACCTTTCATCATTTGGCGACTTGCATGGATGATTTTAAAGGCGCTCTCATAGCTCTGGTTTTCTAATGTATCACAAAGAATAAATTCTACTTGCGAATAAGCGTAATATTGAGGAAGTGCAATAATAATACCGATTACCATCAAAATAAAACCGATGAGAATATAAAGTAACAATGTCCCAATAGTTGTTTGAAGTGCAGTATTTTGTGAGAGAGCTTGAGAATTGGGGAGGAGTTTTATGACACTAAAACTAGCCAGAATCATCATGCCGCTTCCAATCCAGACGAAAATATTCCACAGAAATAGTAATACACGTTTGAGCAAAAGTGTCATGAAAACAGGACCAATTACTTTACTATCAAAAGTCCGAACTGAATCTGTAAAATGCACCTCTTGCCGTTTTCCACGAATGACTTCCAGTAAGGTCCAAAAAGCAGCCGTCAAAAAGAAAGATACGATAAAACTAATCGCGATTGGGAAAAGAGAACGATTGATTCCGTGGACAATCGTCTTTTGAATGCCATATTGTAAGATATTATTGGAAAAGGTATCTGAAGAATAATTGTAAACAACGGAAATAATCGCCGTTAGAATTGGTACCAAAAAGAGTGCATAGATACCTTTGGTTTGACGTTGGATACGACGAGCCTCTGCCCGCAATTCACTTAAATTCATATTTGCCTCCTAATTTGAAACATATTATACCATATTTTGGAGTCAAGTTAATCATAGCTGGCAGAAAACCTTTTGAAAAAATTACTGCTTTATCTTTCCTCTTTTTTTTGATAAAATCATACAGGATGTTGTGAGCAAGTGAAACTCACACACTATAGAATGAAGATCTGGGACTGTTTTTCCCAGCATCGGAGGTAAAAATGTCAGATTCACCGATTCAGTATCGTTTGATTAAAAAAGAAAAGCACACAGGTGCTCGCTTGGGAGAGATTATCACACCTCATGGCACCTTTCCAACACCTATGTTTATGCCGGTCGGCACTCAGGCTACGGTCAAGACTCAGTCTCCTGAGGAGCTCAAGCAAATGGGCTCTGGTATCATCTTGGCCAATACTTACCATCTCTGGTTGCGACCAGGTGATGAGCTGATTGCTCGTGCGGGTGGGCTGCACAAGTTCATGAACTGGGATCAAGCTATTCTAACGGATAGCGGCGGTTTTCAGGTTTATTCCTTGGCAGACAGCCGCAATATCACAGAAGAGGGTGTGACCTTTAAAAATCACCTCAACGGCTCTAAGATGTTTTTGTCGCCAGAAAAAGCGATTTCTATTCAGAACAATCTGGGAAGTGACATCATGATGTCTTTTGATGAATGCCCGCAGTTCTACCAACCGTATGATTATGTCAAGAAATCCATTGAGCGGACGAGTCGCTGGGCAGAGCGTGGACTCAAAGCCCATCGTCGTCCTCACGATCAAGGACTCTTTGGGATTGTGCAGGGAGCTGGTTTTGAAGATCTGCGTCGTCAATCGGCGCATGATTTGGTCAGCATGGATTTTCCAGGTTATTCTATCGGTGGACTAGCTGTCGGAGAGTCTCACGAAGAGATGAATGCAGTGCTAGACTTCACAACGCCTATGCTGCCTGAAAACAAACCTCGCTATCTCATGGGAGTTGGAGCGCCGGATAGTTTGATAGACGGTGTGATTCGGGGCGTTGATATGTTTGATTGCGTCCTGCCAACTCGGATTGCCAGAAACGGTACCTGTATGACCAGCGAAGGACGTTTGGTGATTAAGAATGCTCAGTTTGCAGAAGATTTTACACCACTAGACCATGATTGCGATTGTTATACGTGTAAAAATTACACACGAGCCTATATTCGTCATTTACTAAAAGCTGATGAAACATTTGGCTTGCGTCTAACTAGCTATCATAATCTTTATTTCTTAGTTAATCTGATGAAAAAGGTTCGTCAAGCTATTTTAGATGATAATCTACTAGAATTTCGTGAAGACTTTGTCGAGCGTTACGGCTACAATCGATCCAAGAGGAATTTTTAAGAAATTTTATTTGAAAGGATAAACTATGTCTGATGAAGAAAAATTGCTGGAAAGATTGACAGCATATCTGTCAGACGACCAAAAACATACCCTGCGTATTTACGGTCATGGTGCTTCAGGCAAGTCAACTTTCGCTCGAAAACTCCAACTAATTCTGGGTGAGGAACGAGCCAATCTGCTGGCAACAGATCCTTACGTAATTGTTGGAGAGTATCGAGATTTGCTCAGTTCTAAGGATTTTCCTCATCAAAAAGTAACAGCCTGTCTCCCGGCTGTTCATGAGCTCAGTAGTCTAGAACGAGATATTCGTGCTTTGCAGTCTGGTCTGGATATCTTGACGATAGGTACAGCTTGGGCATCCGGCCTCCGCTTGTCAGCTCAAAAGCCGATTTTAATAGTAGAAGGCATGTCAGCAGCTTTTTTACCAAAGAATCTGTTTGATTTATCTATTTGCTTTCACACGGATGAGGGGACAGAGCTGGAGCGCCGCTTGGCTCGAGATACAGCCGTTCGAGGTCGCGATGTGCACTGGATTCGGTAAGCGCACACTAGCCGCCGCCAGCAATATGAACACTACTATAAAATGTATCAGGAAGAGGCTGATTTTCTCATCAGCCAGACTGAAGAGGGCTTTGGAATAGATAAAATAAGCAATGGACTTGGAAAATAAAATTCCAGGTCTTTTGTTTTTTTGGCTTATTTTTTGGTAAAATAGAATGAAATAGATTTTATAGCAACGTTGCTAAATGCAGCAATTAACAGAATTTTTGGCTTGCTTGACTCAGCAGTGATGTAGGCTTGCGGGAGTTGGTCGGTCTGTAGCAGTAGTGAAAAGGATTTAGGAGAAATATGCGTATCAAATGGTTTTCAATGGTTCGAGTGACAGGCTTATTGCTGGTTCTCTTGTATCACTTTTTTCAAAAATTATTTCCTGGGGGATTTCTCGGTGTTGATGTCTTTTTTACCTTTTCAGGTTTTCTGATTACATCGCTCTTGATTGATGAGTTTTCTCAGAGTAAAAAAATAGAGCTTCTAGCCTTCTTTCGACGGCGTTTTTATCGGATTGTTCCCCCTGTCATCGTCATGGTATTGGTGGTCATGCCCTTTACCTTTTTGATTCGGCGGGATTTTGTAGCCAGTATTGGAACGCAGATTGCAGCAGTCATGGGCTTTGTGACTAACTTTTACGAAATGATGACGGGTGGAAGCTACGAGGCTCAGTTTATTCCACATTTATTTGTCCATAACTGGAGTCTGGCTGTAGAGGTTCATTATTATCTACTTTGGGGACTGGCTGTCTGGTTCCTAGCCAAATATTGCAAAACAGCCGGCCAGCTGAGGGGCAGTATCTTTTTGCTGTCTTCGTTTGGTTTGCTTATCAGCTTTCTCAGTATGTTTATTGGCAGCCTTTTAGGACTCAGTTTTTCGGGGCTTTATTTCTCGACCTGGACTCACATTTATCCTTTCTTTGTCGGCAGTATCCTAGCGACCTTGACCGGTATCAAACAGATGACAGGCCTGTTAAAGAAAATAATTCGCTCCTGGTCTTTGCGAGAGGCTTGTCTGGTCTTTGCGGCGGGAGCGGGTCTCTTAGGCGTGATGATGCTTTGGGTCAAGTTTGATTCGCCTTTTACCTATTTGCTCGGTTTTCTTTTGGCTAGTTTGTCAGCGGCGGCTATGATATTGGCTACACGGATCTTGCATGAGAAGACTCCTGACCTAAAAGAACCACTAGTTTTGACAGTGATTGCTGATACGAGTTATGGAGTCTATCTTTTCCATTGGCCTTTCTACACGATTTTTTCACAGCTGATGGGCAATCTGCCTGCGGTGATGTTAACAAGTCTTCTTTCTCTTGCTTTTGCTGGACTGTCCTTTTATGTTATTGAGCCAATCATTGCTGGGAAGTCCCCTGCTTTTCTCGGTTGGGATTTGCATTTTACGCAGTTGAAAAAGGTCTTGGCAATGAGTTCCGTAGGTTTGCTTCTTATCAGCCTGCTGGCTATCAGACTTGCTCCGAAGATTGGGGCGTTTGAGACAGATATGCTAGTCAATGGCCTTCATCAGGCTGACACCAGGCTAAATCGGACTAAAAGTCTTGCAGAAAAAGGAGAAGCTAGTAGTTACAATATTGCAGATGGTGTGACGATTATTGGTGACTCCGTTACCTTACGGGCTAGTACTCCGCTGAAGGAAGTCCTGCCGGATGCACAAGTCGATGCTCAAGGCAGTCGCAATACAGCTCAGGCTCGCGAAATTATGAGCAATAATGCCGCAGCTGGCGGTCTGCTCAAGACCGTCGTGGTAGCAACCGGTGTTAATATTGTCTTTAACTACGAAGAAGAACTGAATGAGTTAGTCAAGACCTTACCGAAGGGACATCGGCTTATTCTGGTAACTCCTTACGATGGTAATTCAGACAAATATGACAATCCTGTCGCCGAAAAACATGCGCAATATGCCAGAGAGTTAGCCAAGAAATATGCTTACGTCACCATTGCCGATTGGAACACTACTGCCAAGCAGCACCCAGAAATCTGGGTAGGTAGTGATCATATCCACTTTGGAGAAGATGCCGACACAATTGCTGCAGGTGGTCGACTCTATGCGCAGGAAATTCAAAAGGCTGTCACAAAAGCAGCAGATGGGCCTGTAAAGCACAAGTAAATTCTTAGTGCATGGGGAAGTGCAAGTTTGTATTGAACATTCGATTTATCCTAGTAGTTAAAAATCTGTGCAAGCCCTTCAACTAAGCATGTAGGAAACAAACTGACTTTAAGCGTGGAAGGGGTAGTTTGTCTTCTTACCAGGCAATTCTACTTATTCATATTAAAGAAAAAATGATTTGTAAATGTCAAGCCTCATTTTAAATGAGACTTGATTTTTTTGTGTTGGTACTTACGACTAATAAAGATTTCTATATTTAATCTCTTGCTTTTTCAGAAGATAGTAAAAGCTCAATAAGAAAGGGGAACGCTTTCAAATAAAAAAACTAAAAAACTTGCTCAAATCCCTTGCAATGCTTGGTTCTTTGTGTTAAGATATTATGGTGCTGTGAAAAACAGTCTATAGCTTTGATACAAGAGGTTGCGACACGCTCGGTTGCATTGCCACGTGATCGCCTGTCGGTTTTCTTGTGGAGCTAGCCTATTATCTTAAATAGACGAAAAAGGAGAAAAAGATGGCAAACAAAAAAATCCGCATCCGTTTGAAAGCTTACGAACATCGTACACTTGACACAGCGGCTGCAAAAATCGTAGAAACTGCTACTCGTACAGGTGCTGAAGTTGCAGGTCCAATCCCACTTCCAACTGAACGCAGCCTCTACACAATCATTCGTGCGACTCATAAATATAAAGATTCTCGCGAACAATTTGAAATGCGCACGCACAAACGTTTGATCGACATCATTAACCCAACTCAAAAAACAGTTGACGCTTTGATGAAATTGGATCTTCCAAGTGGTGTGAACGTAGAGATTAAACTTTAATCAAATATTAAGAAATCGTTCAAGTGAAATTGAACACAGGCTAAGAGCCGTGCAAAAAAGATAAACTTCCTAGTGTTCATCGAACACGGCGTCAGTTTTCTATTTTTGCTTCGCTCTTGACGCCCTTGGTATCTTAATCTTGAGCATAAAAAACGCTCGTTAAAAACTTTTTGAAAAAACTATAGAAAAGGAAACATTTTCTCATGACAAAAGGAATCTTAGGGAAAAAAGTGGGAATGACTCAAATCTTCACTGAAGCTGGCGAATTAATCCCTGTGACTGTTGTTGAAGCAGCTCCAAACGTTGTTCTTCAAGTGAAAACAGTTGAAACAGATGGTTACAACGCAGTTCAAGTTGGTTTTGATGACCTTCGTGACGTATTGAGCAACAAACCTGCTAAAGGACATGTAGCAAAAGCTAACACGGCTCCTAAGCGCTTCATTCGTGAATTCAAAAACATTGAAGGCTTAGAAGTTGGTGCAGAAATTACAGTTGACACTTTCGCAGCCGGCGATGTTGTTGATGTAACAGGAACTTCAAAAGGTAAAGGTTTCCAAGGTGTTATCAAACGCCACGGTCAATCTCGTGGGCCAATGGCTCACGGTTCTCGTTATCACCGTCGTCCTGGTTCAATGGGACCAGTTGCGCCTAACCGTGTTTTCAAAAATAAACACTTGGCAGGTCGTATGGGTGGAAATCGTGTAACAATTCAAAACCTTGAAATTGCACAAGTTGTTCCAGAGAAAAACGTTATCCTGATCAAAGGTAACGTACCTGGTGCTAAGAAATCTCTTATCACGATCAAATCAGCAGTTAAAGCTGGTAAATAATAAGGAAAGGGGAAATCAGTCACAATGGCAAACGTAAAATTATTTGACCAAACTGGTAAAGAAGCTGGTGAAGTAGTTCTTAACGATGCAGTATTTGGTATCGAACCAAATGAATCAGTTGTATTTGATGTTGTCATCAGTCAACGTGCAAGTCTTCGTCAAGGAACTCACGCTGTTAAAAACCGCTCTGCAGTATCAGGTGGCGGACGCAAACCATGGCGTCAAAAAGGAACTGGACGTGCGCGTCAAGGTTCTATTCGCTCTCCACAATGGCGTGGTGGTGGTACCGTATTTGGTCCAACTCCTCGTTCATATGCCTACAAACTTCCACAAAAAGTTCGTAGATTGGCACTTAAATCAGTTTATTCTGAAAAAGTTGCTGAAAACAAATTCGTAGCTGTAGACAGCCTTTCATTTACAGCTCCAAAAACTGCTGAGTTTGCGAAAGTACTTGCTGCGCTTAGCATTGATTCAAAAGTACTTGTAATTCTTGAAGAAGGAAATGAATTTGCTGCACTTTCAGCTCGTAACCTTCCAAATGTGAAAGTTGCAACTGCAACAACTGCAAGTGTTCTTGACATCGTAAATAGCGACAAACTTCTTGTTACTAAAGAAGCTATCTCTACAATCGAGGAGGTTCTTGCATAATGAATTTGTATGACGTAATCAAAAAGCCTATCATTACAGAAAGCTCAATGGCTCTTCTTGAAGAGGGTAAATACGTATTTGAGGTGGACACTCGTGCTCATAAGCTTCTTATCAAACAAGCAGTTGAAGCTGCTTTTGATGGAGTAAAGGTTGCAAACGTGAACACAATCAATGTAAAACCAAAAGCAAAACGTGTAGGGCGTTATACTGGTTTTACAAATAAAACTAAAAAAGCTATCATCACTCTTACAGCTGATTCAAAAGCAATCGAGTTGTTTGGTGCTGAAACAGAATAATCTAAGGAGGAAATATCGTGGGAATCAGAGTTTATAAACCAACTACAAATGGTCGCCGTAATATGACTTCTTTGGATTTTGCCGAAATCACAACGAGCACTCCAGAAAAAACTTTGCTTGTTTCTTTGAACAACAAAGCCGGTCGTAACAACAACGGTCGTATCACTGTTCGTCACCAAGGCGGCGGACACAAACGCCACTATCGTTTAATTGACTTCAAACGCAATAAAGATGGTGTTGAAGCAGTTGTTAAAACAATTGAATACGATCCAAATCGTTCAGCGAATATCGCTCTTGTACATTACACTGATGGTGTAAAAGCTTATATCATCGCTCCTAAGGGCCTTGAAGTTGGCCAACGCATCGTTTCTGGACCAGAAGCAGATATCAAAGTCGGAAACGCTCTTCCACTCGCTAATATCCCAGTCGGTACATTGATTCATAATATTGAATTGAAACCAGGTCATGGCGGTGAATTAGTACGTGCTGCCGGAGCTTCTGCTCAAGTGTTGGGACAAGAAGGGAAATACGTCCTTGTTCGTCTTCAATCTGGTGAAGTTCGTATGATTCTTGGCACTTGCCGTGCCACAGTTGGTGTTGTCGGAAATGAACAACACGGTTTGGTTAATCTTGGTAAAGCAGGACGTAGCCGTTGGAAAGGTATTCGCCCAACAGTTCGCGGTTCTGTAATGAACCCTAACGATCACCCGCACGGTGGTGGTGAAGGTAAAGCACCAGTTGGTCGTAAAGCGCCATCTACTCCATGGGGCAAACCTGCTCTTGGACTTAAAACTCGTAATAAAAAAGCGAAATCTGACAAACTCATCGTTCGTCGTCGCAACGAGAAATAATCTAAAACAATCTATCCGCCAGCTCGGTAGCGCTGCTTAGCAGCGCAGGCCGCTGTGGTACTTATTTTAAAGGAGAAAATATAAAAATGGGACGCAGTCTTAAAAAAGGACCTTTCGTCGATGAGCATTTGATGAAGAAAGTTGAAGCTCAAGCCAACGACGAAAAGAAAAAAGTCATCAAAACTTGGTCACGTCGTTCAACGATCTTCCCAAGTTTCATCGGATATACAATCGCAGTCTATGACGGCCGCAAGCATGTACCTGTATATATTCAGGAAGACATGGTAGGTCACAAGCTTGGTGAGTTTGCGCCAACTCGTACTTACAAGGGTCACGCAGCTGACGATAAGAAGACACGTAGATAAGAGAGGAGAAGGACATGGCAGAAATTACTTCAGCTAAAGCAATGGCTCGTACAGTGCGCGTTTCCCCTCGCAAATCTCGTCTGGTTTTGGACAATATCCGTGGGAAAGATGTCGCTGACGCAATCGCAATCTTGAAATTCACTCCAAACAAAGCTGCTGGCATTATCGAAAAAGTGCTCAATTCAGCAATCGCTAACGCAGAAAACAACTTTGGTTTGGAAAAAGCAAACTTGGTAGTATCTGAAGCTTACGCAAACGAAGGACCAACCATGAAACGTTTCCGTCCACGTGCGAAAGGTTCAGCTTCACCAATCAACAAACGCACTAGCCACATCACAGTGGTTGTTGCAGAAAAATAAGGAGGTAAAATCGTGGGTCAAAAAGTACATCCAATAGGTATGCGTGTCGGTATCATCCGTGACTGGGATGCCAAATGGTATGCTGAAAAAGAATACGCGGATTACCTTCATGAAGATCTTGCAATCCGTAAATTCATTCAAAAAGAATTAGCTGACGCAGCTGTTTCAACTATTGAAATCGAACGCGCAGTAAACAAAGTAAATGTTTCCCTTCACACTGCCAAACCAGGTATGGTTATCGGTAAAGGTGGTGCAAACGTTGATGCACTTCGTGCAAAACTTAACAAATTGACTAGAAAACAAGTCCACATCAACATCATTGAAATCAAATCACCAGATTTAGATGCTCATCTTGTTGGTGAAGGTATTGCTCGTCAGTTAGAGCAACGTGTTGCTTTCCGCCGTGCTCAAAAACAAGCTATCCAACGTACTATGCGTGCTGGTGCTAAAGGGATTAAAACTCAAGTATCTGGTCGTTTGAACGGTGCAGATATCGCTCGTGCAGAAGGATATTCTGAAGGAACTGTTCCACTTCACACACTTCGCGCAGATATTGACTACGCTTGGGAAGAAGCAGATACTACTTACGGTAAACTTGGTGTTAAAGTTTGGATTTACCGCGGAGAAGTTCTTCCGGCTCGTAAAAACACTAAAGGAGGTAAATAACCAATGTTAGTACCTAAACGTGTTAAACACCGTCGCGAATTTCGTGGTAAAATGCGCGGTGAAGCTAAAGGTGGTAAAGAAGTAGCATTTGGAGAATATGGTCTTCAAGCAACTACTAGCCATTGGATCACAAACCGCCAAATCGAAGCTGCCCGTATCGCTATGACGCGTTACATGAAACGTGGTGGTAAAGTTTGGATTAAAATCTTCCCACATAAATCATACACTGCCAAAGCTATCGGTGTGCGTATGGGATCTGGGAAAGGTGCTCCAGAAGGTTGGGTTGCACCCGTTAAACGTGGTAAAGTGATGTTTGAAATCGCTGGTGTATCAGAAGAAGTTGCTCGTGAAGCCCTTCGTCTTGCAAGCCACAAATTACCAGTTAAAACAAAATTCGTAAAACGTGAAGCTGAATAAGGAGAAGACATGAAACTTAATGAAGTAAAAGAATTTGTTAAAGAACTTCGTGGTCTTTCTCAAGAAGAACTCGCGAAGCGTGAAAATGAATTAAAGAAAGAATTGTTTGAACTTCGTTTCCAAGCAGCAGCGGGTCAATTAGAACAAACCGCACGCTTGAAAGAAGTGAAAAAACAAATCGCTCGTATCAAAACTGTTCAATCAGAAGTTAAGTAATAGACTTGGGAAAGGAGAAATTCTAAAATGGAACGTAATCAACGTAAAACTCTTGTTGGACGCGTTGTTTCTGACAAGATGGATAAAACAATCACAGTTGTAGTTGAAACTAAACGTAACCACCCAGTCTATGGTAAGCGTATTAACTACTCTAAAAAATACAAAGCACATGATGAAAATAACATCGCTAAAGAAGGCGACATCGTTCGTATCATGGAAACTCGTCCGCTTTCAGCTACAAAACGCTTCCGTCTTGTAGAAGTTGTAGAAGAAGCTGTTATTATCTAATCTTACCTGAAAGGAGAAAACTTAAATGATTCAAACAGAAACTCGTTTGAAAGTTGCTGACAACAGCGGTGCCCGCGAAATCTTGACAATCAAAGTTCTTGGTGGTTCAAAACGCAAATTCGCTAGCATTGGTGATGTCATCGTTGCATCTGTAAAACAAGCTACTCCTGGTGGTACGGTTAAAAAAGGTGACGTTGTAAAAGCGGTTATCGTTCGTACTAAATCAGGTGCTCGTCGTAAAGATGGTTCATACATCAAATTCGACGAAAACGCTGCAGTGATTATCCGTGAT
The DNA here is from genome assembly GCF_001809055.1 of Streptococcus sp. HMSC034B05. NCBI lineage: Bacteria > Bacillati > Bacillota > Bacilli > Lactobacillales > Streptococcaceae > Streptococcus > Streptococcus sp. HMSC034B05. The sequence goes on from NZ_KV795627.1 coordinate 186,049, forward strand.
GATAAAACTCCTCGCGGAACTCGTATCTTTGGTCCAGTTGCACGTGAATTGCGTGAAGGTGGATTCATGAAGATTGTGTCACTTGCCCCAGAAGTACTTTAATCTCAAACAAACTAAGTCCCCTATCTTTGATTAGATAGGGTGCCTATCAAGGCGTAAGAAATCAAAGGAGAAACCAATGTTTGTAAAAACTGGCGACAAAGTTCGCGTGATTGCTGGTAAGGACAAAGGTGTTGAAGCCAAAGTCATTGCCGCACTTCCAAAGGTAAATAAAGTTGTTGTTGAAGGTGTAAACATCATCAAGAAACACCAAAAACCTAATAATGAAAATCCTCAAGGTGCTATCGTAGAAAAAGAAGCACCAATCCATGTATCTAACGTTCAAGTGTTGGACAAAAATGGTGTTGCAGGGCGTGTTGGCTACAAGTTTGTAGACGGCAAAAAAGTTCGTTACAATAAAAAATCAGGCGAAGTGCTTGACTAATCACGAAGGAAAGGAGAAGTATAATGGCTAATCGTTTAAAAGAAAAATATCTTAATGAAGTAGTTCCTGCTTTGACTGAAAAGTTCAACTACTCATCTGTTATGGCTGTGCCAAAAGTGGATAAAATCGTTTTGAACATGGGTGTTGGTGACGCTGTTTCAAACGCTAAAAATCTTGAAAAAGCTGCTGAAGAGCTTGCTCTGATCTCAGGTCAAAAACCACTTATTACTAAAGCTAAAAAATCAATCGCCGGCTTCCGTCTTCGTGAAGGTGTAGCGATCGGTGCTAAAGTAACTCTTCGTGGTGAACGTATGTATGAGTTTTTGGATAAATTGGTTACTGTATCGCTTCCACGTGTTCGTGACTTCCACGGAGTTCCAACAAAATCATTTGATGGACGTGGAAATTATACACTTGGTGTGAAAGAACAGTTGATTTTCCCAGAAATTAGCTTTGATGATGTTGATAAGACACGCGGTCTAGATATCGTTATCGTAACAACTGCTAACACCGATGAAGAATCACGTGAATTGCTTACAGGCCTTGGAATGCCTTTTGCAAAATAATCTAGGAGGTAAATAAATTGGCTAAAAAATCAATGATTGCTAAGAACAAACGCCCAGCGAAGTTCTCTACGCAAGCTTACACTCGTTGCGAACGTTGTGGTCGTCCACATTCTGTTTACCGCAAATTTAAACTTTGCCGTGTTTGCTTCCGTGAATTAGCATACAAAGGACAAATTCCAGGCGTTACCAAAGCATCTTGGTAATATTATGATGTGAGAGCGTTAAGAGAACGCAGTAAAAATAGGAAGTTTGATGCAGGAGCGATGCTCCAAAGCAAATTGGTCTTTTTGGCCAAAGCTGTCGCGCTCTCTGTATCATGTATTAACTAGCAAGTGAAAGCTTCAAACTACTAGTAAGAGGAGAAAATAAAAATGGTTATGACTGACCCAATTGCAGACTTTTTAACACGTATTCGTAATGCGAACCAAGCAAAACACGAAGTGTTGGAAGTACCTGCTTCAAATATTAAAAAAGGAATTGCTGAAATTCTTAAACGCGAAGGTTTTGTGAAAAACGTTGAGTACATTGAAGATGACAAACAAGGTGTTATTCGTGTGTTCTTGAAATACGATCAAAACGGTGGAAAAGTAATCACTGGTTTGAAACGTATTTCAACTCCAGGGCTTCGTGTTTATAAAAAACGTGAAGATCTTCCAAAAGTTTTAAATGGACTTGGAATTGCAATCATTTCAACATCTGAAGGCTTGTTGACCGATAAGGAAGCACGTCAAAAGAATGTTGGTGGGGAAGTAATCGCCTACGTTTGGTAAAATTAAGATACAAAGCTCGTAAAGAACAAAGCAAAATTAGGAAGTTGGAGCAGTTTGTTTACAAACCAGCCAACTTATCTATTTTGCACAGTTCTTAGAGCGTGTTCAATTTAGCTATTGAACACAATAAGTATCTTTAACCCCGTGAAAACTAGTCGCTTTGCGGCTTGATAATCTAACAGGAGAAAAATAACATGTCACGTATTGGTAATAAAGTTATTCCATTGCCTGCTGGTGTTGAATTGACCAACAAGGACAACGTAGTAACTGTAAAAGGACCTAAAGGAGAACTCACTCGTACGTTCTCAAAAGATATTGAAATCCGTGTGGAAGGAACAGAATTAACACTTCACCGTCCAAACGATACAAAAGAAATGAAAACAATTCACGGAACAACTCGTGCCCTTTTGAACAACATGGTTCATGGTGTCTCAGAAGGCTTCAAGAAAGAACTTGAAATGCGCGGGGTTGGTTACCGTGCTCAACTTCAAGGGAAAAAGCTTGTGCTTTCAGTTGGTAAATCGCATCCAGATGAAGTAGAAGCTCCTGAAGGTATTACTTTTGAACTTCCAAATCCAACGACTATTGTTGTAAGTGGAATTTCAAAAGAAGTAGTAGGGCAAACTGCTGCTTACATTCGTAGTCTGCGTGCTCCAGAACCATATAAAGGTAAAGGTATCCGCTACGTTGGTGAATTTGTTCGCCGTAAAGAAGGTAAAACAGGTAAATAATGTTAAACGGTTGTTCTTCAACCAAAATAATTATTTCCAACTTTGTGCTTAGGCACACAATAAAATTAAGAGGTGAAAATTGTGATTTCGAAACCAGATAAAAACAAAGTCCGCCAAAAACGCCATCGTCGCGTTCGCGGAAAACTCTCTGGAACTGCTGATCGCCCACGTTTGAACGTTTTTCGTTCTAATACAGGCATCTACGCTCAAGTAATTGATGACGTAGCGGGTGTAACGCTCGCAAGCGCTTCAACTCTTGACAAAGAAGTTTCAAAAGGAACTAAGACTGAACAAGCCGTTGTTGTTGGAAAACTCGTTGCTGAACGTGCAGTTGCTAAAGGTATTTCTGAAGTGGTGTTTGACCGCGGTGGATATCTCTATCACGGACGTGTAAAAGCTTTGGCTGATGCAGCTCGTGAAAACGGATTGAAATTCTAATAGGGAGGACACTAGAAAATGGCATTTAAAGACAATGCAGTTGAACTTGAAGAACGCGTAGTTGCGATTAACCGTGTTACTAAAGTTGTTAAAGGTGGACGTCGTCTTCGTTTTGCAGCTCTTGTAGTTGTCGGTGACCGTAATGGTCGTGTAGGCTTCGGTACTGGTAAAGCTCAAGAAGTACCAGAAGCTATTCGCAAGGCAGTTGAAGATGCGAAGAAAAATTTGATTGAAGTACCAATGGTTGGCACAACAATTCCTCACGAAGTTCTTTCAGAATTTGGTGGAGCTAAAGTATTGTTGAAACCAGCTGTAGAAGGTTCTGGAGTTGCTGCTGGCGGCGCCGTTCGTGCCGTTATCGAATTGGCAGGTGTGGCAGATGTAACATCTAAATCGCTTGGTTCTAACACTCCAATCAACATTGTTCGTGCAACTGTTGAAGGTTTGAAACAATTAAAACGCGCTGAAGAAGTTGCTGCCCTTCGTGGTATTTCAGTTTCTGACTTGGCATAAGAAAGGAGATAACATGGCTCAAATTAAAATTACTTTGACTAAGTCTCCAATCGGACGCATCCCGTCACAACGTAAAACTGTTGTAGCACTTGGACTTGGCAAATTGAACAGCTCAGCTATCAAAGAAGACAATGCTGCCGTTCGTGGTATGATTACAGCTGTTTCTCATTTGGTAACTGTTGAAGAAGTAAAGTAAGCAAAAATTTTTGCTGCAAAACTTTAACTTGAAAATAAATTAGGGGATGGGAGAAATTTCTCAGCCCCTAAAACTAAATATGTGTATAGGCGAGTTTGCAGTAGGGACACCTTTTCCCTGCTGCGAGCGCTAGCATTTTACAAAAGAGGAGAAAATAATAATGAAACTTCATGAATTACAACCTGCTACAGGTTCTCGTAAAGTCCGCAATCGTGTTGGTCGTGGTACTTCATCAGGTAATGGTAAAACTTCTGGCCGCGGTCAAAAAGGTCAAAAAGCTCGTAGTGGTGGAAAAGTTCGTCTTGGCTTTGAAGGTGGACAAACACCATTGTTCCGTCGTATGCCAAAACGTGGTTTCTTAAATATTAATCGTAAAGAATATGCAATTGTTAACCTTGATCAATTGAATGGCTTTGAAGATGGTACAGAAGTAACACCAGTTGTTCTCGTTGAAGCAGGTATTGTAAAAGCTGAAAAATCTGGTGTTAAGATTCTTGGTAATGGTGAATTGACGAAGAAATTGACTGTTAAAGCAGCTAGATTCTCTAAATCAGCCGAAGAAGCTATCACTGCTAAAGGTGGTTCAGTGGAAGTCATCTAAGTGAGGTGACCTATGTTTTTTAAACTATTAAAAGATGCATTAAAAATCAAACAGGTTCGTTCTAAAATTCTCTTTACAATTTTTATTGTATTAGTATTTCGAATTGGTACAACGATTACTGTTCCAGGTGTTAATGCAAAAAGCTTAGAAGCTCTTAATGGGCTTTCCTTTCTAAACATGCTTAGTCTTGTCTCAGGTAATGCATTGCGGAATTTTTCAGTTTTTGCATTGGGAGTAAGTCCATACATTACCGCATCCATTGTTGTACAACTACTCCAAATGGATATTTTACCTAAGTTTGTAGAATGGGGGAAACAAGGTGAAGTTGGACGAAGAAAGTTAAATCAAGCGACGCGCTATATTGCCTTAGTCTTGGCATTTGTTCAATCTATTGGTATTACAGCAGGTTTCCATACCTTATCGAGTGCAAAATTAGTAGCAACACCTAATTGGCAGACCTATTTGCTAATTGGCTTTCTTTTAACAACGGGTTCTATGATTGTGACTTGGTTAGGGGAGCAAATTACAGATAAAGGGTATGGTAATGGTGTTTCTATGATTATCTTTGCAGGTATCGTAGCAGCAATCCCAGGAATGATTAAAAGTATATATGTAGACTACTTTGTCAATGTACCAAGCAGCCGTATTACTTCATCTATCATTTTTGTTACTATTCTGATTATAGCTGTTTTACTCATTGTTTACTTTACAACCTTCGTTCAACAAGCAGAATATAAAATTCCAATCCAGTATACCAAGATAGCTCAAGGGGCACCTTCTAGCTCTTACCTTCCTTTGAAAGTTAACCCAGCAGGTGTTATTCCTGTTATCTTTGCAAGTTCGATTACTGCCGCACCTGCAGCTATTTTCCAATTTTTGACAGCTACAGGTCACAATACACAGTGGGTTCGAGTGGCGCAGTCGTTGTTTGCGACGACGACAGTCAGCGGCATCGCAATGTATGCTCTCTTGATTATTTTGTTTACATTTTTCTATACATTTGTACAAATCAATCCAGAGAAAACTGCGGAAAATTTGCAAAAGAGCGGTGCCTATATTCATGGTGTCCGTCCGGGTAAAGGTACAGAAGAATACATGTCCAAGCTGCTTCGTCGCTTGGCAACAGTTGGTTCACTTTTCTTAGGCTTTATTTCGATTTTACCGATTTTAGCAAAAGATTTATTTGGATTGACAGATGCTGTTGCTTTGGGTGGTACTAGTTTGTTGATTATTATTGCGACTGGTATTGAAGGGATGAAACAACTTGAAGGTTATCTTCTAAAGAGAAAATATACTGGCTTTATGAATACAACAGAATAGAATAAAGCAAAGAAAGATATTTTAACTTGAAAAGAAATTTGCGTTAAATAACGAACGCAATGGTTGATGATGAAAATGAGCTTTTGTTTTCATCTTGAATCAACTATGTTGCGGGGTGGGAGAGCAAATCGAAAATCATAGATTTTCTGAAGTCTGTCCCACTCTTTCTATTTTGTTTTTAAATAAGTTTATGAAATGCTGTTAATTAATAGATTTGTTTAAAAACAAAAAAGGAGAAGGATTATGAATCTTTTGATTATGGGCTTGCCAGGCGCAGGCAAGGGAACACAAGCAGCCAAAATCGTTGAGAAATTTGGTGTTGCACATATTTCAACGGGAGACATGTTTCGTGCAGCTATGGCAAACCAAACTGAAATGGGTGTACTTGCTAAATCATACATTGACAAAGGCGAATTAGTACCTGATGAAGTGACCAATGGAATTGTCAAAGAACGACTATCACAAGATGATATTAAAGAAAAAGGCTTTTTGTTAGACGGTTACCCACGCACCATTGAGCAAGCTCATGCGTTGGATGAGATATTAACTGCCCTTAGTCTTGTTTTGGATGGGGTTGTCAATATTGAAGTAGATCCGAATAGTCTACTAGAGCGCTTGAGTGGACGGATTATTCATAAAAAAACGGGAGAAACTTTCCATAAAGTATTTAATCCACCAGCAGATTATAATGAAGAAGATTATTACCAACGTGAAGATGACAAACCTGAAACAGTGAAACGTCGTTTGGATGTCAACATTGCACAAGGTCAGCCGATTATTGATCATTATCGCGCTCAAGGTTTGGTTCACGATATTCAAGGTAACCAAGAAATTGATGCAGTCTTTGCTGACATCGAAAAAGTCTTGATGAATTTGAAATAAAAGCGTTTTTCAAGCTTGCAATATTTGACAAGTAGTGATACAATGAATTAGTCTGACTTATAATTGTTACCTCTGTGTCCAGAGGAACGAATCGAAATTTAGGGAGGTGCTTTTGCGTGGCAAAAGACGATGTGATTGAAGTTGAAGGCAAGGTTGTTGATACCATGCCAAATGCAATGTTTACGGTTGAACTTGAAAATGGACATCAGATTTTGGCAACAGTTTCTGGTAAAATTCGTAAAAATTATATTCGTATTTTAGCGGGAGACCGTGTTACTGTCGAGATGAGTCCATATGATTTGACACGTGGACGGATCACCTACCGCTTTAAATAATCGAAATACTTGGAGGGATAAAAAATGAAAGTAAGACCATCGGTCAAACCAATTTGCGAATACTGTAAAGTTATTCGTCGTAATGGTCGTGTTATGGTAATTTGCCCAGCAAACCCAAAACACAAACAACGTCAAGGATAATAGAAAGGAGAAAAAATGGCTCGTATTGCTGGAGTTGATATTCCAAATGACAAACGTGTAGTTGTTTCACTTACTTATGTATACGGTATCGGTCTTCCAACTTCTAAGAAAATTTTGGCTGCTGCTGGAGTTTCAGAAGATATTCGTGTGAAAGATTTAACATCTGATCAGGAAGATGCTATCCGTCGTGAAGTTGATGCTATCAAAGTTGAAGGTGACCTTCGTCGCGAAGTAAACTTAAACATCAAGCGTTTGATGGAAATCGGTTCATATCGTGGAATCCGTCATCGTCGTGGACTTCCTGTACGTGGACAAAACACTAAGAACAACGCTCGCACTCGTAAAGGGAAAGCTGTTGCGATTGCTGGTAAGAAAAAATAATATAAGGAGGTAAAAAGTCTTGGCTAAACCAACACGTAAACGTCGTGTGAAGAAAAATATCGAATCTGGTATTGCTCATATTCACGCTACATTTAACAACACTATTGTTATGATTACTGATGTGCACGGTAATGCAATTGCTTGGTCATCTGCTGGAGCTCTTGGATTTAAAGGTTCTCGTAAATCTACACCATTTGCTGCCCAAATGGCATCTGAAGCTGCTGCAAAATCTGCACAAGAACACGGTCTTAAATCAGTTGAAGTTACTGTTAAAGGTCCAGGTTCTGGTCGTGAGTCAGCTATTCGTGCTCTTGCTGCCGCTGGTCTTGAAGTAACAGCTATTCGTGATGTGACTCCTGTGCCACACAATGGTGCTCGTCCTCCAAAACGTCGCCGTGTATAATCATAAACCATTACACTGCTTTTCGTTTAAGAGGGAGTAACTAAATGATTGAGTTTGAAAAACCAAATATAACAAAAATTGATGAAAATAAAGACTACGGCATATTTGTAGTAGAACCACTAGAACGTGGTTATGGTACAACGCTTGGGAACTCACTTCGTCGTGTACTTCTTGCATCTCTACCAGGTGCTGCTGTAACATCTATCAATATTGAAGGTGTATTGCACGAATTCGATACAGTTCCAGGTGTCCGTGAAGATGTGATGCAAATCATTCTGAACGTCAAAGGGATTGCTGTAAAATCTTACGTCGAAGACGAAAAGACGATTGAACTGGATGTTGAAGGTCCTGCAGAAATTACTGCCGGTGATATTTTGACAGATAGTGATATTGAAATTGTAAATCCTGATCATTATCTTTTTACAATCGGTGAAGGCGCTAGCTTAAAAGCTATTATGACTGTAAATGCAGGTCGTGGTTATGTGCCGGCTGATGAAAATAAAAAAGATGATGCACCAGTAGGAACGCTTGCGGTAGATTCAATCTATACGCCGGTGAAAAAGGTTAATTACCAAGTTGAACCAGCTCGCGTTGGTAGCAATGATGGTTTTGATAAATTAACTCTTGAAATCATGACAGACGGAACGATTATTCCAGAAGATGCCTTGGGACTTTCTGCGCGTATTTTAACGCAACATTTGGATTTATTCACTAATTTAACTGAAGTGGCAAAATCTACCGATGTAATGAAAGAAACAGAAAAAGTTTCAGATGATCGTGTGTTAGATCGTACAATTGAGGAATTGGATTTATCAGTTCGTTCATACAACTGCTTGAAACGAGCTGGTATCAATACTGTATTTGATTTGACAGAAAAAACTGAACCTGAAATGATGAAAGTAAGAAATCTAGGACGGAAGAGTCTTGAAGAGGTAAAAGTAAAACTTTCTGATCTCGGTCTTGGATTAAAAAACGATAAATAAAGGAGGAAAACATGGCTTACCGTAAACTAGGACGCACTAGCTCACAACGTAAAGCAATGCTTCGCGATTTAACCACTGACTTGATTATCAATGAATCAATCGTGACGACAGAAGCTCGTGCAAAAGAAATCCGTAAAACAGTAGAAAAAATGATTACCTTGGGTAAACGAGGAGACTTGCATGCACGCCGTCAAGCAGCAGCTTATGTACGTAATGAAATTGCATCAGAAAACTATGATGAAGAAACAGCAAAATATACTTCAACTACTG
>NZ_KV795628.1:0-529 GCF_001809055.1 Streptococcus sp. HMSC034B05
TTTTTCATCTTTTTTTATTTTCCTCTAGCTTTTTCTTTCATCGTAATCTTGTAAGTAGACCCGTAACTCCCGAAGCATCGCTTGGCGTCCTTGAAACCGTTCATCTGCTAGTAAGCGCTCATACTGTTCTTGTTTCTCTGGACTTAGCTGCTTTTGATAGCTCTTTAGTTGGTCTCGGAGAATCACCAATTCATCCAAATAGAGTTCTTTCAGGCTGAGCTTGTGACCTATCTCGCTCACTTCCTCATAGGCTTGACGGTCTAGTTTGCGCTTTTGGCTTTCTTGTTTGCGCAGGATGTCCTTGATGTGATTACGGAACTTGGTCTTATAGTAAACATAGAGACGACTTTCTGACTCTACCAGTTGCGGATAGCGACTCACCAACTCATATAAGACCAGCATCCCTTCTTGGTCCCAATCACTTAACTCCCACAGGTGGACATAATATTCCCGGCGACACTTCAGTACGATCCCTCTCACTTTGTCATACAACTCCTTGAAGTCCATTTCATAACCCTCCTTTTTTCTT
>NZ_KV795629.1:0-262 GCF_001809055.1 Streptococcus sp. HMSC034B05
AAACAAATGGCGCGAGACGGAATCGAACCGCCGACACATGGAGCTTCAATCCATTGCTCTACCAACTGAGCTACCGAGCCTACCTATTGCGGGAGCAGGATTTGAACCTACGACCTTCGGGTTATGAGCCCGACGAGCTACCTAGCTGCTCCATCCCGCGCTATTCCTACTAAGGAGGATGTGGGATTCGAACCCACGCACGCTTTTACACGCCTGACGGTTTTCAAGACCGTTCCCTTCAGCCAGACTTGGGTAATCCTCC
>NZ_KV795630.1:0-279 GCF_001809055.1 Streptococcus sp. HMSC034B05
GTTCAGGAACCAATACAGGTAGCGGCACGAACACAGGTTCCGGCACGAACACTGGTTCAGGAACCAACACCGGCTCAGGAACGAACACAGGTAGCGGAACCAATACCGGTTCAGGAACTAACACAGGCAGCGGAACCAACACCGGTTCAGGAACCAACACCGGTTCAGGAACCAACACCGGCTCAGGAACGAACACAGGTAGCGGCACGAACACTGGTTCAGGAACGAATACCGGTTCAGGAACGAACACAGGTAGCGGCACGAACACCGGTTCAGGAA